>NZ_QKNZ01000086.1:0-13855 GCF_014156605.1 Flavobacterium sp. SOK18b | reverse complement strand
CTACAAGCAATTTGGGTATTAGGCTTAATTTGAAAGTGGTTTTGTATTGGATGATTTGTCAAATCCGAAAATAGGGATTAATTTAGTACCAAACTGCTTGTATTACCAGAATGTTAGCGATCAGGAAAGGCACCAATAGAAAACCGCTAGAGATTAGAAATCCTAAAATGTAAAATAAAATGAGAGAAAGGGAATTTTATAAGATTCGTTTATATTTCACTGCAATAACTACTGCTGCTATTTGGATGCTTTTAATTTGGGATCATTTCCATGATGGTGTACCTAGCCATCACATCCTACAAAATGAAGACTTACCTAAATTTTCAAATTGGTTGGGAGGAATTCTAATTCCATTGCTTACATGGTTTCTATTATACAGAATACAAAAGAGAATTGGAAATAATTCAACTGTTTCTAAGTTCCCAGTAAATATATTTTATGCCTTTATTGCAGCATTATCTTTCGGTTTATTGCTATCCGTTTTTTTTACTTTAGGATATTCTGAAATACCATTCTATATGATTGTTTCATTGTTAGTTCTTGCAATTTTCTTACCTATTTACAAGGCCGAATGTTTTCTAGGATTTGTTCTTGGTATGACTTTTACTTTTGGTGGTGTGCTACCCATCGGAATAATATCAATTCTTAGCTTAATTGGAGCGGTTTTATATCTAATTGTGAAACCCGGAATACAATTTTTCATAACAAAAACTTCATATTTTATCACGTCCAAAAAAAACACTTAGACATTATAAAAAAAGTGAATCAGGATAGGTCAGAACCGCTAACACTTCCTATGCAATTATTACTGGTTTTCAGTAGCTTCAATTCTATTTTTAGGAATAAATTCTATCTTAGCGAAGAATACTCGTTCTGCTTTGAACACAAACTAGCCAAGCAAGGGAACATTAATTAGAATTGTACTGTAACTCATGACAAAAGAATAAAGAATAAAAAAATGAAAAAAGACAAAGTAATTTATTGGACAGCGACAATAATCATTGCTTTATTTGAAGGACTAATGACTGCATTGACTTCACAAACAGAATTAGCAAAAGAAGGAATTAAACATTTGGGTTATCCAGAATACTTTGGAAACGCATTGGTTGTTTTTAAGATTTTAGGAGTTTTGGCGTTAGTTATTCCACAAGTTCCGAAACGAGTAAAAGAATGGGCTTATACCGGATTTGGATTTAACTTTGTTTTTGCAACAATTAGTCACGGAGCAGTTGACGGAATAAATGGACAAACATTTTTCTCATTGGTTGTATTCGGAATTTTGGCTATTTCATATATTTACTATCATAAATTAAATTCTAACGAAAATTAAAAATTTATGTCATTTCAAGCATACATAGACAATATAAAAGCCAAAACAGGAAAGACTCCTGCTGACTTTAAAAAAATGGCTGAAGCAAAAGAATTTATAATTGACGGAAAACTTAATCCGGAAATTAAGGCTTCCGAAATTACAAATTGGCTCAAAGAAGAATTTGAATTAGGACACGGACACGCAATGGCAATTTATGCAACATTCAAAGGGAAAACTGAATGACAAGAAAAATAACATACCGCAACAATTATATTCAGAATATCATTAGGATTTAGTATCTTATTTTTTTTGAAGCGGTTTTTAGCTTGTTTTTTTAGTGTTTTTCCTTTACTTTTTAGCAAACCTGCACCTACCCTTAAAACCAATTTTGACAGGAACTATGAAAACAATCAAACTCTCAATTCAGCTTATATTGGATTCGTATTTATAAACTACACAACCTAAGCCGAATTTTAAACCTATTTAACCATAAGTTGACTTTTATCTAAAAGAATTTTAATTGTAGTTCAAATCAAATATATTTACTTAAAAATTAATCCAATAATGTTTGTTTAAAGATTTTTAAACTAAATGACATTGACCATAATTGCTTCACGACGAACTACAATAAAGAGAACCATATAAAAAATGGGAAAACAAATTTTTATAAATTTAGCAGTTAAAGAACTTGAAAAATCAGTTAACTTTTATACTGCATTAGGATTTACAAATAATCCACAATTTTCAGACGAAACCGCAAAATGTATGGTTTGGTGTGAAAACATTTTTGTAATGCTTTTAACACATGAGAAGTTTACAAGTTTTACATCTAAACCTATTGCTGACACAAAAACTAATATTGCAGGACTTTTTTCATTATCATTAGATAGTATGAACGAAGTCAATAACTTAATGTCAAATGGACTTAAAGCAGGGGGTATTGAACCAACAGAAATGAAAGATTATGGTTTTATGCAGCAACGAACTATTGAAGATTTTGATGGACACACATGGGAAATTTTTTATATGGACGTTTCAAAATTTCCAACTGAAGAACCAAAATAATAATTTGAGTTAAATATAAAAAAAATAAAATGGCACAAATAAACCCTTATATCCATTTTAATGGGAATGCTGAAGTTGCATTTACATTTTATAAATCCGTTTTCGGTGGAGAATTTGCAATGATAAGTCGTTTCAAAGATTTTCCAAATCCTGAATTTCCAATTTCAGAAAGCGAAGCAAACCTCATTATGCATATTGCTTTGCCAATTGGGAAACACAATGTATTAATGGCGAGTGATACTCCCGAAATAATGGGAAAACATAACGAAAATGAAACTAGAAGTAAAATTTCAATTAGCGCTGAAAGTAAAGAAGAAGCTCATCAATTATTTTATGGCCTTTCAGAAGGTGGGAATATTGAAATACCAATTAATGACAGTCCTTGGGGTTCTTATTTCGGAATGTTTAGAGATCAATTTGGTATAGAATGGATAGTAGATTTTGACCCAAATTATAAAAGAAATATAAATAATAAGTAAAAGCTACTTCCAATAACAAGAATTCCTTTGCATCCATAGCACGAACATAATATTCCTGATGAATAATTTATTAAAAAACTTCAAAAAGGGTAAGCTTTATATTTTGGGGTTCAAATAGTGATTTTTATGGCTTTTTTATGCTTTGTTATATTTTTATTATAGAAAGCAGTTTTTACCGAGAATGGTTTTAATTATAGTCTAAATCCTTTATTTTAATTCTCAAACAAATAATTTTCGTTTTGAGGTTTTTAGATAATCTTCCATTTAAAATAATTCAAAAATAACCACATTACCATACTAGCAATTTTAGCTAGCTGTATTTTGTAGAATTACCGTTTTCTAAGCTTCCCTTTATACGGCAAATGAGCGTTTACGAACTCCCAGCCATCTCTAAGTGGCAAATCCTTTTGCTTCCCATCAGTCAAAATTCTGACAAAGCAACTTCATTTGATATACCGATATTATTAAGCAAGCAAATATAAAATCATTGGCAACCTTTTACATTCATTAATCGGATTTTTTATCTGATATTTACAAACATATGGATGCAAAAGATTACATCAGGATATTCGAGCAGTCTCCCGCATTGATGCTTGTTATCGATACCAGCTTTATCATTATTGCTGCTTCAGACGATTTTATTAGGAAAACCAAAACTACCCGTGAGTGCATTACTGGACAAGACATTTTTTATGTTTTTCCATCTAATCCAGACAATACAAACCCAAATGGAGAAAGTACTATTCGAGCTTCTTTCAACCGCGTGATCAAGAATAAAACTGCCGATACCTTGCCGGTAATAAGATACGATATTCCTAAACCTGCATCTGAAGGTGGTGGATTTGAAACAAAGTATTGGGAAGTAGTGAACTCCCCTATTCTAGATCATAATAATAACGTACAATATATCATTCAGCGTTCTGATGATGTTACTGAAAATGAAACTCTTGTGGCGCAACTTGATGCAGAGCAAAAAGCCATAAAGCAGCTGGAGGAAAGCGAAAAGCGATACAACATGATGCTTCTTAAATCGCCTTTTGGTTTTGCTATACTCAAGGGAAAAAATATGGTAATTACTCTTGCCAATGATTCCGTAAAAGAAATGTGGGGAAAAGGCAACGACTTAGAAGGAAAGACTCTACTTGAAGTTTTACCTGAGATCAAAGATTCCGAATTTCCCGATTTGCTCGATAAGGTTTATACCAGCGGAACTCCGTTTTGCGGAGATGAGGTACTTTGCCCGGTTTTTCGCAATGGTAAATTGGAGGATGTTTATTTCAATTTTGTGTATCAACCCTATCTGGAAGCAGATGAGACTATTTCTGGAATAACCATTATCGCTTATGAAGTAACAGCAGCTGTGATTGTAAAAAATGCATTAGCCGCACTACACAATGCAGACCAGAAAGCATTGAAGAAAATAGAAGAAATTAGCAATCGGTATTATATGATGCTTATGGATTCACCATTTGCTTTTTGTGTAATGAAAGGAAAAGACATGGTGGTTACCTTTGCTAACGATTTAATGAAAGATTTTTGGGGAAAAGGTAAAGATGTAGAAGGAAAAAAGCTTTTGAAAATATTACCGGAGATTAAGGATCAGCCATTTCCTGAAATGATTGACAAAGTATACACAACAGGTATTCCATTCTATGCCAATGAAATACTCGGGAAAGTAACCTACAATGGTAAGCTAAAACATAAATATTTTAACGTTGTTTTCCAACCCTATTATGACGCAGACAACTCCATTTCTGGTGTTACACAAATAGCGTATGAAGTAACAGAAATGGTGATGACGCGCAAAAAAATAGAAGAAAGCGATAAGCGATATAACATGATGCTGATGAATTCGCCATTTACTTTTGCCGTGTTAAAAGGTAAAGATCTGATTATTGAACTTGCCAACGACCAGATTAAAGAAGTGTGGGGAAGAGGAAACGATATAGAAGGTAAATCGCTGCTTGAAATTATGCCTGAACTTAAAAACACCACATTCCTAGATATGCTTGATGAGGTGCGTACCACCGGTATTCCTTTTCATGGTATTGAAGTACAGAGCCCTAAAAATATGCATGGAAATATAAAGGAAGAGTATTTTTTCAATTTTGTTTTCCAGCCTTATTTAGAAGCGGACCAGACTATTTCAGGTATTACTATTATTGGTAATGAAGTAACTGATCAGGTGATTGCAAAAAGGGGAATTATAGAAAGCGAAAGGAATTTAAGACAGATTTTAGATTCTATGCCTCAAAAAATAACTAACGCCGACACAGAGGGTAATGTGATTTATTTTAATAAAAAATGGCTGGATGACACAGGACTAGAGTTTGAAAAATTAAAAGGTTGGGGATGGGAAAAAGTAATTCACCCAGATGACGTGGAGATGACTAAAACAAATTGGTCAAACTCCTTTAAAACAGGAGAAATTTTTGACATGGAATGCCGAATCTTACATAAAGACGGTGCGTACAAATGGCATTTAAGCAGGGCTTTACCCATTAAAGATGAACACGGAAAAATAAAAATGTGGGTAGGAACTAATACCGATATTCACGAACAGAAAGATGCTAAATACAAAGCCGAAACTGCACAAATTGCTGCTGAGGATGCCATGCAAGCTAAGCAACAATTTTTGAGCAACATGAGCCACGAAATACGAACTCCTATGAACGCCATTATAGGGTTTACTAATGTACTTTTAAAATCGAAATTAGACAAAAGTCAGCAAGACTATTTAACGGCAATTAAGGATTCCGGAGATGCCCTGCTCGTTTTAATTAACGATATTCTTGACCTTGCCAAAGTAGATGCTGGTAAAATGACTTTTGAACAAACTCCGTTCAATTTAGCTGATTCGCTCTCATCAATGCTCCAATTATTTGATATGAAAATAAAGGAGAAAAATTTAGAATTGATAACACAATTTGACACCGCAATACCCGAAATTATAATGGGTGATTCTATCCGATTGCGACAAATCATTTTGAATTTGATAAGCAATGCTGTTAAGTTTACGAACACAGGAAAAATAACCATTTGTGTTTCCTTGCTTAAACAAGATGCAGAGGAAATAACTATTGAATTTACTATAACCGACACTGGAATAGGCATCCATAAAACCAAACTCGAACATATTTTTGAAGATTTTGGACAAGCAACTTATGAAAACTCGCGTCTTTATGGAGGTACTGGTCTTGGGCTAACCATTGTTAAAAAATTAATAGAACAGCAGGGTGGCACTATATGCGTGGAAAGCGAATTAGGCAAAGGATCAGCCTTTAGTTTCCAATTAAACTTTGCTAAAACAAATCAAAAAATAGAGCTGGAATCAGAGCCTGTTACAAACATACAATCCGAGGTAAAAAAAATAAACATATTGGTTGCCGAAGACATGCCACTGAATCAACTTTTAATTAAAATTATACTTGCTGACTTTGGCTTTGATGTAGACATTGCGGGCAACGGAAAAATTGCGATTGAAAAACTAGAACAAAATAAGTACGACCTGGTGCTAATGGATTTACAAATGCCCGAAATGAATGGCTTTGATGCAACCGCATACGTGCGTAACATTATGAAATCTGATATTCCCATCATAGCACTAACTGCAGATGTTACTTCTGTTGATTTGGAAAAAGCCCAAGCTATGGGAATGAACGATTATGTCTCTAAACCTGTTGATGAACAACTGCTATATAGTAAAATAATTAAGGTGCTTCAAAAAACCGATTGAGTACGTTAGCTTTTATAATAAAGATCAAATATTCTCAGAGATCCTAAACATTTTGGACCATACACCAGGGTATTTTGGACTACAATTTAGCAGAAGATAGCTGAAAAAAAATTAGCAACTAGAAAAAAGCGAACGCACATCAGGCTGTCAAAAACGACCGCTAGAATTCACTTTCAGGATGTTTATCTTCCTTTGTTTAGTTTTTATAAAATATAAAAATACGTTAGCTACTCCACGCCTGTTGTCTGGCAACGAAATAGTAACTGCTACCGCTTTGCTACACAAATCACTCAAAACCCTGCTGAAAATTAACATAATATTTTAGAATTACGCCTTATCTTTGACAAATGAAAAAAAGGTTACACATCTTAATTATAATGCTATCGCTTGGCTTCTTTTTGTTGCCATCTTTGGGTTATGCATGTGGAACTAAAACTGAAAAAGAGTGTAGCAAAAAAGAAGCGACTTCTAAAACTGAAAAGAAAGTGTGTTGTAAAAAAACACAATCTAATGAAGAAGACACTAGTTGTGGCGGAAAATGTGGTCATTCAAACTGCACCACATCAACAGTAAACTTTAGTTTAATTTCGTTCAACGAAATAGACTTCAACAACAATAATTTTAATTTTTCTACTGAAAAACCAAAATTTCATCATTCAGAAACCTTTATTTCTTCAGGTTTTACTTCCGTTTGGCTTCCACCAAAAATATAATAATTTAGAACTTTAACAGCCATAAATCTGTCTTGTCGAAAACAAATACATTGTTTTCAAAATTATTTATATATCAAATATTAAAATTTATTAAAATGAAACTAATGTCAAAAACATGGGTAGCAATCACAGTATTGATATCTTTTACAGTGTGCAATGCACAAATTAAAAGTTCAGTAACCGAAACAGTTAAAATATATGGGAACTGCGGGATGTGTGAAACAGCAATCGAAAAAGCTGGTACTATAAAAAATATAGCCACTGTAGATTGGAACGCAGATACAAAAATGGCCACATTAACATATGATAGCAAAAAAACAAATCCAGATGAAATTTTAAAAAGCATTGCATTATCTGGTTACGACAGTGAAAAATTTCTTGCTCCTGATAAAACATATTCAAAACTTCCTGGCTGTTGCCAATACGATAGAGAAGCAAAAATTGAAGTAAAGACAGAACCTAAAAAAGAAATTGTTGCAGAAGACCACAGTGAGCACGCAAATCATTCAGAAAAAACAACTGTTGAAGCAAAAAAACCAAGTGCCAGTAAAAAGGCGGTGGAAACCAACCAACTAAAAGCTGTTTTCGACAACTATTTTGAGGTTAAAAATGCTTTAGTAAAAACAGACGGGAACGCAGCATCTACAAAAGCAAAAGAATTGCTTTCAGCAATAAATGCTGTCAAAATGGAAACTTTAAATACAGAGCAACACACCGTTTATATGAAGGTTTTAAAAACCATAAAAGCAGATACTCAAATCATTGCAAACACAAAAGATGCAAAAAAACAAAGAGATCATTTTGATACTCTTTCATCAAATATCTACGCTTTAATTAAAGTCTCAAAACAAAAAACACCAACATATTATCAATTTTGTCCAATGGCAAACAACGGTAAAGGGGCCAACTGGTTAAGCAAAGAAAATACAGTTAAAAATCCGTATTATGGTTCAATGATGTTGAGCTGTGGTAAAGTTGTAGAAACTATCAAGTAATTGAAATGTGAATTACACAACTTAAACAAATAAATCTGTAACATTCTAAATGCAAACACATTGTAATATTGCAGATAGAAAATGTGCAGAAATCTGCAAGAAGAAAAAATATAATCAATTCAAGACTAACCACTTATCTAAAAAAGTATATTGTTTTGTTTTTAAACAGTAAAATAATGAAAAATGTAATTTTAACCGCTGTAGCATTGGCATTAGTAACTATTTCTTGCAACCAAAAAAGCAAAGAAGCTACAATAAATGAAAATGAAATCGTAGTAACTGACACTACTGTCATTACAAATGATGGAACAAGTACTGATAGTGATACTGTACTGATTGAAAAAGACACCGTATTTGTAAAAGAAACAACCAAAAAGGAAGTGGCAACCAAAATTTTTTCTTGTCCGATGCACCCAGAAGTTCAAGGTGAATTAAACAGTGAATGTTCAAAATGCGGAATGCCATTAACTGAACCTGTTATGTAATTCAATACTATTTTAAAATCTAATAAATCAACTTTGCATTATTTTTTGTGAAGTTGATTTTAATTATACAAACTCATGACACACACCTACACAGTACTAGGAATGACCTGTTCAAGTTGTGAAGCAAAAGTAAAATCGGCTCTATTAACAATAGAAAATGTTACAAATGTTACCGTTTCAAAAGATACTGAAACCGCAACTATTACAATGGATAAACACATTGCTTTACCCAACTTACAACACGTTTTAGACTCTAAATACCAAATATCAGCAATCAATCACAGTGAAATTGGTGAACACACAAAATCATGGTTTGAAACCTACAAACCCATTTTACTGATCTTTTTCTACATTTTATTAGTAACTACATTGGTGCAAACTCAAAATACAAAATTTGACTTTATGCAAGCAATGAGACATTTTATGTCAGGATTCTTTCTTATTTTCTCTTTTTTTAAATTACTAAATATCAAAGGTTTTGCTGAAAGTTATGTGATGTATGATGTTTTAGCAAAAAAAATTCCAGCATGGGCATACCTGTATGTATTTATTGAATTAGGTTTGGGAATTGCGTTTCTAATCAATTTCAATCCCATACTAACTAATTCACTTACAGTACTCGTAATGAGTATCAGTATCATTGGCGTACTACAATCGGTCTTAAACAAACAGAAAATTCAATGTGCCTGTTTGGGTGCAGTTTTCAATTTACCCATGAGTACTGTAACTATTATTGAAGATGCATTGATGATTGCAATGAGTGGCATTATGTTATGCATACTGATTTAAAAAAAAAATTATGAAATTAAAATCATTTGGGCAGCTATTCCGCCTTCCACTCCCGCTTTTTTTGCTCCGCTACGCTTCACAAAAAAGAGCTCCGTTCAAGTCGGGCTGCAATACGTACAACTCAAAAATAATTGTTTTAAGCTTGTTTCTTTCTTTTATTTCAACAATTTCATCAGCTCAAAAAATCGTTCGTTATGATTTATTTGTTCGTGATACACTAGTAACTTTTGGTGACAAACCAAAACATGCTATTGCTGTAAACGGACAAATTCCCATGCCAACCCTCACTTTTACCGAAGGTGACATTGCAGAAATTTATGTACATAACGAGCTAAAAGAAAGTACCTCATTGCATTGGCACGGATTATTTTTACCAAACAAAGAAGATGGCGTTCCTTATTTAACCCAAATGCCAATTGAACCAAACACTACTCACAAATATACATTTCCAATCATTCAAAACGGAACACATTGGTACCATAGTCATTCAGGCTTACAAGAACAAATCGGGATGTACGGCAGCTTTATAATGCTCAAAAAACCAAACGACCCAACCTTTAGAAAAGGAATTGATGATTTGCCAAGCGTACCTTTACTTTTAAGCGAATGGACCGACGTAAATCCAAATAACGTACACCGCATGTTGCATAACGCAACCGATTGGTTTGCCATTCAAAAAGGTACCACTCAAAGTTATGCCGAAGCAATCCAACAAGGACATTTCAAAACCAAAGTAACGAACGAATGGAAACGAATGAACGCAATGGATGTGAGTGATGTATATTACAATAAATTTTTAATTAATGGTAAAAACGAAAGCCAATTATCTCAATTCAAAGGTGGCGATAAAGTGCGATTACGAATTTCAAATGGTGGTGCATCAACCTACTTTTGGCTCAATTATGCAGGCGGAAAAATGACTGTTGTTGCTAATGATGGTAACGATGTAGAACCAGTAGAAGTCGATAGATTAATTGTTGCCGTTTCTGAAACTTACGATGTAATTGTAACCATTCCAGCCGATAAAACCGCTTACGAATTTTTGGTGACTTCTGAAGACCGCACAAAATCAGCATCACTTTATTTAGGTGATGGCATCAAACAGCTTACTTCTCCCCTACCAAAATTAAAATATTTTGAAGGAATGAAAATGATGAATGATATGATGAAAATGAACGGTGATTTAGACGATATGGGAATGAGTATGTCCTACAATCAGATGGATATGAACGTAGTTATGTATCCCGAAATTACTGGAGATCAGAAAAACGGCAAGAGCAAAGAGAAAGCAGAAAAAAGTGACGGTGAAAAAATGGATCATTCTAAACACAATGGGAATGAAATGAAAATGCCAGCGCATGCAGCAAGCAGCACCGAAGACGATTATAACAGTAATAAACTTTCGGAAATTGTAACGTTAAATTACGCCATGTTAAAGTCGCCAAAAAAGACAACGCTACCTAAAGACGCACCTGTTAAAGAATTGCGATTTGAATTGTCAGGAAATATGAACCGTTATGTTTGGAGTTTAGACAACAAAGTGGTTTCTGAAACCGATAAAATTTTAATCAAAAAAGGCGAGAATGTTCGGATCACAATATACAATGGTTCCATGATGCGACACCCGATGCACTTGCATGGACACGATTTTAGAATTCTTAACGGACAAGGCGATTACGCACCACTCAAAAACATCATCGACATTATGCCGATGGAAACGGATGTTTTAGAATTTAACGCTAATGTAGAGGGCGATTGGTTTTTTCATTGTCATATCCTCTATCACATGATGGCAGGAATGGGCAGAGTTTTTACGTATGAAAATCAAGCACCAAATCCATTAATACCAAATCCAAAATTAGCACAACGTAAATTATTTGGCGAAGACCGAAAATTTCATCTTATGGCAGAAAATGATTTTGCTACGAATGGAAACGACGGTATGGCAATGTTTAGCAATACACGTTGGAGCATCGGAACAGAATGGAGATTGGGTTATAACAAAATGCACGGTTATGAAACAGAAACACACATTGGGCGTTACATTGGCAAAATGCAATGGATTATGCCGTTTGTTGGCTTTGATTGGCGATACAGAAAAATGGAAGATGGTGAAATGGAGAAAAACCTTTTTGGACAAGGTAGCACCAAAGACGAACGTTCTGTTTTTAGTGCAGGATTAGAATACACATTGCCCATGCTTATAAAAGCACAAGCCGAAGTTTTTACAGACGGTAATTTCAGATTGCAATTTGAACGAATGGACATTCCTGTTTCAAAAAGATTAAGAATGGATTTGATGTGGAATACAGATAAAGAATTCATGGCAGGAATGCGCTATATTATTAAAAGAAATGTTAGCATTAAAACGCATTTCGATAGTGATATGGGATTAGGTTTTGGAGTGAATTTGAATTATTAATCAAAGTAAAAAGAGATTAAAAATCAGCAATTAGGCAATAAAACGTATTTCTAAACGAATCCAATGAAAAATAAAAAATCAAACGCACCCGAAGGTGAGCACATCCTTTCAGCAGAGTTTTTTAGTCAGGTCATAGACAGCATGCCTGATTATTCCATTTTTTCAGTGGATAATGATTTAAAAATAAACAGCTGGAGTTCAGGCTCAACACAATTATTTCAATATGAAGTAGAAGAAATATTGGGGAAGGACTTTGATATCATTTTTACTGAAGATGACAAAACCAAAGGGTTGCCAAAAATTGAAATTACAAAAGCACTACAAGATGGAAAGGCCGCAGACAACAGATGGCACATTCGTAAAGACGGAAGTAAATTTTATGCATACGGTCAGGTTTATCCTTTAAAAGGTGAAGATGGAGAAGTAAAAGGGTATGTCAAAATCCTTCGAGACCTAACCGAGAGACAGAATGCAGAAAAGTATGCAAGAGATGTAGAAGAACTTAGCGTGCATAAAGAAAGTATACTTTTTATACTGTCACATGATTTTAGAACTCTACTCACAGGAGTAACAGGTACAGCTGAATACCTAAATAAAAATTTTGATAAAATGGATAAGGATGCAACAAAAGAAATGCTCCAACTACTTCATATAACGTCAAAACAGCAATTAAACCTGTTGGATTATTTAGTAGAATGGGCAAGAATAAAATATGCATCAGAAGCTTTTGCACCCGTAAAAATTGATCTTTATACCGATGTCAAGAAAGTGTTTGATGCGCTAAATGACAGTGCTGTTGCAAATAAGGTTCACCTTCATAACAACATAAAGAAAAATATAAATGTTTTTGCAGACAGCGAAATGCTGTCTTCTATACTCCATAGCTTACTAAACAATGCAATAAAATATTCGCATAAAGACGGTAAAATTGTAGTTCGTGCGAAAACAAAAGAAAATTTAATTATCATTGAGATAAAAGATGATGGAATTGGCATTACAAAAGATATAAAAGATAAACTCTTTACACCTGAAATAACCACTATTTCAAACACATGGAAAAAGGATAAAGAAGCTGGTATCGGATTAATATTATCGAAAGGCTTTGTAGAAAAAAATGGAGGTAAAATTTGGGTAGAAAGTACAGAAGGCGCAGGTTCTTCTTTTTATTTTACATTACCCGCAAAGAAAACTAAATAATACTATAAATAAACCAAAAACTGATTGTATCAGCAGCGTTTCTTTACGTCTATAGATGAAAAAAATAAGCAGTTGTGGTACAATAACACTTTAATTGATGCATTAAGTTCCGCAATCAAAACGGCAACAACGTCAAATTGTATATGAGGTTTTCACCCAAAATATACTTTTAAATAGGTGCGTATATGCCTGAACCAATGTACTTTTTGGTGATTAGCAACCAGCCAACTATTCGTAAACTCTAAGGGCATAATACGGTACATCATATTAGAAGATAGAAGTTAAATACCCTTTTCGCATCACGCGATGTAACCATCTCTCAAGCCAACATGTGCTGCTCATTCAGCTGTTTCTAGATTTTTCATAACTAGAACTGGAAGTGGAAGAATTACTTTTTTAGAAATCAAATAGCGATTTTAAATCATTTTATACTTCTGTTTATTCTTATACTCAAAAAGCAACTTTTACCAGAAAAAATTTAATTTTTAATTTAAATCAAATATATTTACTCTGTAATTAACCATAACGTATTCGTTTAAATGTTTTTACACAACTTATGTTTGTGGTAATATTATGAAAGATACGGCTTAGGGAATGGATAAAACTATATGAAATTAACTTAAAAAATAGACCATGAAAAAATTAAAAATTGAAATCAAATG
>NZ_QKNZ01000085.1:0-12350 GCF_014156605.1 Flavobacterium sp. SOK18b | reverse complement strand
AATTATTGTTTTTATTTTTTATAAAAAACAATACATTTGGAGCTTAATAACTTAAAACATTAAACAACCATGTCAATTTGGAGAGTTAAACCAGTATCAGCTTTTGAAGCTGATATGAAAAAAAGTCAATTAAAAAGAGTTTTAGGAAAGTGGAGCCTTACTGCAATTGGTATTGGAGCTATTATCGGAGGAGGAATATTTGTTCTTACAGGTACAGGAGCCTATAATCATGCTGGACCAGCACTAGCACTTTCATTTGTTATTGCGGGTATTGCCTGTGTATTTGCAGCGTTGTGCTATTCTGAATTTGCTTCTATTTTACCTGTAGAAGGATCTGCTTATGCCTATGCTTATGGAACTATTGGAGAAATATTTGCTTGGATAATTGGCTGGGGATTAATACTTGAATATGCTATGGGATCTATGACCGTCGCCGTTTCGTGGTCAGGCTATTTCAATAAAATGCTGAAAATGTTTGGTATAAAACTCCCTGAGTGGCTTACCACTGACCCAGCGAGTTATACTGGCGAAGGATTTTCAATGAACTTACCCGCTTTTTTAATTGTAATTTTGGTCATATCTTTATTAATAAAAGGTACTGAAAAGGCAGCTAGCGCTAACAACTTTATTGTAATCTTAAAAGTATCTGCTGTAATTTTTGTAATTATTGCTGGAGCTTTCTTCATAGATGTAGACAACTGGTCTCCATTTATTCCTGATGTACAAACTATTATGGTTGATGACAAACCACATCAAGCTTACGGAATCAGTGGTGTTATATCTGGTGCTGCAGCAATTTTCTTTGCTTATGTAGGTTTTGATGCTGTTTCTACTCAAGCTGGTGAAGCAATCAATCCTAAAAAAGACGTTCCATTTGCTATTATTGTATCATTATTAGTTTGTACAATTCTTTACATATTAGTATCGTTAGTATTAACAGGAATGATTAGTTACCAAGACTTTAATCCACTAGGGAAATACCCTGAAGCAATAAAAGCTCCCGTAGCTTACGCATTTGATATTGCTGGACAAGCATGGGCTGGTTATATTATTACAATAGCTGCTACTGTAGGTTTGATATCAGTATTAATGGTTATGATCATGGGACAATCTCGTATATTCTTAGGAATGTCAAAAGATGGTTTGATTCCTCCTGTTTTCTCAAAGGTTAATCCTTTATCTGGTACACCAAAAACAAACTTGATGATCTTAGGTGGATTTATTGCAACTGTAGCTGCTTTTACACCTATTAGTAAACTTGCCGAAATGACAAGTTTTGGTACTTTATTTGCTTTTACAATGGTATGTGTCGCTGTGTGGATGCTAAGAGTTAAACAACCTGAACTAGTTCGTACTTTTAAAGTTCCTGCTTTACCAGTAATTGCTGTTTGTGGTATTGCAATCAACACGTGGTTAATGATTAACTTGAGTATTCAAGCACAATTATTTTCTCTAGGATGGTTAGTAATTGGAATTTTAATTTACTTCCTTTATGGAAAAAGAAATTCTAAATTGAACAACCCACAAGAATAAAGTAAAAAAGGCTCCTAATAATTAGGAGCCTTTTTTTTATCTATTTTACAAATCAAATACTGAAGTTCGCTTTGCCCTTATGAGATCTTTTAACTTCATCCAAAATGCGAGTGTAAGATACACTGCAAACCATAATCCAGCAGTGACAAAGGAAAGGTATATAAAAAAAAGACGCACACTACTTGCCCGCATTCCAAGCGTATCTGCTAATCTAGAAGAAACATGAAATCCGTGTTTTTCGAAAAAAAATTTTATTTTTAAAATTGCTGACATCTAGGAATGAATTTAATAAATACAAAAATACAACTCTATATTCACATCTTCTTATTCTTGTCTATTTGTTTTTGAGCAAATCCATACCGATACTACATTGTAAACACAAACTTTGATTACAATACTCATTTTTCAATTGCAAAAGTGTTTGTGAATCAAAAGCATTTTTTGAAACTATTCCGAAAGAGTTAAACTTATCCACAATCGAATTTTTCTCTGGTGCAATTTCCATAAGCAAATTGATAAAATCCTCTGCTATTTCTTTACCCTGACTCTTTAGATAGGCAAATTGTATCGGAATTATGGTATTGATTACAATCAAATCAACGAATGATTTAGAGAGTGCTTTATTCTTTTTAGGACTTACTTTATCAAACTGATAATGTGTATTCCAATACAATGATGAGGGAATTTGAAACAAATTATAACAACTTTGTAAAGACTTTAAATCACTAATTTTTGCAAATAAATTTTGATGTAAATGGTACAAATTTGACAATTGAGAAAGTCTAATTGTGGGAAAATTATCTGGACGATGTTTAAAAAATTGGACTGGTTCTATTGTGCTTTTTTCAAGCTGGTATTTATGAAGCAAATAAAAATACCTGAATTTCAAATCCTTGAAATAGTTATCCTCTTTATCAGCATCTAATAAACCTGCGGTGCCAAAAATTAAAGCTTCTAAATTTTCAACTTCAAAACTTTCTTTTCTAATGGTAGCAAATGGAATAGATTGTGCAATCTTTAAAAAAGTGTCTCCATTGGTGTTTAAGCCAAAATTTTTGGCCAAAAGACAAAATAAAACCGCTTCCCAATCTTGATTAGTTTGATTTAATAAATCAAAAATAGGTTTTGATTTACGTTCTAAACGTTCAAAAAACAATCGTTCTTGCCAATTTTTCAATACAAACTCATCAACTTGATTAATTTGTTTCTCGCAGAAAATCCAAGATTTAGGAGCTACAAGAGATTGATACTTGTTAAGAATTGAGGGATCAACATAATTTTTAAGTTCTAAAACTGGTATTTCGGTATTGTTTTTTCGATAAATTTCGGTGTCATGTTCCCAAACTACATGCAAAATAACACTATCGTAGGCATCGTCTTTTTCGTGATGATGTATATACCAATCAGAAGATTTTATATGTATTTCAACATTTCCAGCCCATTTTTGATCCTCAATAAGGATTTGAGCATTAAAAAAATCAGGGCCCGAAAGTTCTAAATACTGCCCAACATTTATGATAGTCAAGGTTTCACCTTGATGTGTTTTCAAATCTAGAATATTGAATTTTTTAAATCTCCAGATGTAATGAAGAAAATCTTCTTTCATATTGTTTATATTTCACTACTTACTAAATTAGTGAAAATAATCTATTCTGAGCAAAACATAATACGAAATTAAGGTAAACAAGCTAAGTACTATCTATTTCAATAAGTACAATTGTGCACAGGCTCGCGCATCAGACAGCGCTTCATGGTGGTTGAGTTCTATGTTCATTTCCCGACAACAATCGCTCAGTTTTGTAGGCTTAAATCCTTTGCTTCGATATATTTTAACCGTACATTCCCATCGATCAGCGATATTTAGATCCGAATAATCTAAATAATTATTCGCCATGGACTTAGCCAAAACATTCCTATCAAAACTCTCGTTATGAGCAACAATTACACGATTATAAAGCCTTTTGTGGATTTCAGGATATATTTCAGCAAAAGTCTTTGCGTACTCTGTATCGTATGGATGAATACCATGCACTTGAATTGTGTATGGAGAATAGTAATTATTAGGCGGCTGTATTAAGGTAACAAATTCATCAACAACAATACCGTTTTCAACGGTTACAATACCTACAGAGCAAGGGTGATAACCAATTGCTGTTTCAAAATCTATTGCAGTAAAAGTCACTTTATTTCTATATTAAGGTAATATTTACAAATATACATCAAAAATAAGTTCCTCATACTCCAAATCACTTTTAACATGCTCATAAAATAATTTCATCAAAAAAAAAAAAAGCCTACAAAGTAAAAACAATGTAGGCCTCTAATACTATTTATAACTATTTATTTAATAGAACCAATAATATCATATTTAGTAATAATATGGTGATTACCATTTGCTAATTCAACTAAAACAGCTTCGTTTTCTTTAGTAAATAATTTAGAAACCTCTTCAATAGGTGTTCCCTGCTTCACTATTGGAAAAGGTTTACCCATAACCTCTTTTATCGGTTTATCAGCTACATTTTTATCAGCAACATAACTTTGAAACAGATCACTCTCGTCAACAGATCCTACAAATCCTGTAATGTCTATTACTGGAATTTGAGAAATCTTGTATTTACGCATGCGCTCAATAGCATGTGAAACCAACTCTTCGGTGCGAACAACAATAAGTGGCTTATCAATATGATCCTTTATAACATCCTCTGCCTTAGTTACTTCTTCCTCTAAGAATCCACGTTCACGCATCCATTCATCATTATACATTTTCCCTACGTAACGGCTTCCTGAATCATGAAAAAGTACCACTACCACATCATCTGGCTTAAAATGTTCTTTTAATTGAAGCAAACCTTTAATGGCAGCACCTGCCGAGTTCCCTACAAAAATTCCTTCTTCAAGTGCAATTTTCCGAGTGTAAACTGCCGCATCTTTATCTGTAACTTTTGTAAACCCATCAATAAGGGAAAAATCAACATTTTTAGGAAGAATATCTTCCCCTATACCCTCGGTGATATAGGAATAAATTTCGTTTTCATCAAAAATTCCGGTTTCATGATATTTTTTAAATACAGATCCGTAAGTATCAATTCCCCAAATTTTGATATTTGGATTTTGTTCTTTTAAATATTTAGCAGTACCTGATATCGTTCCACCCGTACCAACACCTACCACGAAATGGGTAATTTTACCGTTAGTTTGTTCCCAAATTTCTGGACCCGTTTGCTCATAATGCGCAATTGCATTAGATGGATTATCGTATTGATTGACATACCATGAATTAGGTGTTTCCTCAGCTAGCCGTTTTGAAACTGAATAATAGGATCTTGGATCAGTTGGTTCCACATCAGTAGGACAAACAACAACTTTTGCTCCTACGGCACGTAGAATATCCATTTTTTCTTTAGATTGTTTATCAGAAATAACACAGATTAATTTGTATCCTTTAATGATAGCAACTAGTGCAAGTCCCATTCCTGTATTCCCTGAAGTACCTTCAATTATGGTTCCTCCCGGTTGCAATCTTCCATCAGCCTCAGCATCTTCAACCATTTTAACCGCCATTCTATCTTTTATAGAATTACCTGGGTTAAAAGTTTCTACTTTTGCAAGAACAAGAGCATCCACTTCGGCTGTTACTCTATTTAGTTTTACTAAAGGTGTGTTGCCTATTGTTCCTAATATGTTTTCGGCGTAGCGCATTTGTTTATAAATTTTAAATGATATATTGTAGTCTATAATGGTGCAAAGATAACATTTTCGCAAGTAATATTCTTGTGTAAGACAGATTGCGTTCGTGATAGAAGCGGCATCCTTTTCTTGCTTTCTTTAAGCAAGAAAAGATATAGCGGATAGCACGGAAAAACGCCTAAAGAAAATTGAAATTAATTGAAAAAGTTCCAGATTAAACCAAAACGAATTGTGAAATCACGAGATGGATTATTAGGTGAAGCATAAAAATTATTACCCGTAAGGCTTGAATTAAAATGTTCTGCTTTTAAGTATATTCTAGTTCTTTGAATTTTGGCATTTATAAAAAAATCTAAATTTGGGTGATTCCCAATTTGTTTATCGTTTTGAACAAAAAACTCGCCAATTAACGGGTTGTATTCATTCGCATAATATTTTGAAAAATAATTTAAGGAAACTCCCGTTTGTAAAAATAATGCATTTTTGAAGAAATAATTAGAATAATAAAAGGTGTTTCGGGTTACCACTTCGGGCACATTTAAAACAAGTTCATCTTGTGTTGTTTTTTGAAATAAAACAGTATTATCTAAAGCAAAATTTCCAAAACTAATTTCTTTACTTAACTTTAAAGAGGCATAATTTATAATTTTATTGTACTGTGCTGGAGCTACAATTTGAGTTCGAACACTTTTTTGCTGGTTGGTTGCAATGTTAGCAAAGTATAAATAATCATTAAGTATAGTATATTGAAAATCAATATCAACCCAAGGAGAAACTACATTAGCATTTAATCTATTGATTTTTTCATTTTTAAAATCATTAGACCAGTTGTACTGTATATAGCTACTTTGGTATAAGTTATAATTATTATTTGGCAACTTATTCAAATTTTGATATTGCAAAGACAGTTGAAAATCTTCATTGAAATTAAATTTAAAATTTGCATCTAGATTTGATAAAGATTGAGGTGTTATAGAGCGTTGATACGAGAAATCACCTGAGATTTTTTTTCGATAAAAAGCGTATTTACCTGATATGGTGTTAATATCTTGACTTAAGGAACTAGGAATATTAGTTTGATTGTTAAAAATTAAAATCCTATTGTAATACGAATTTGATCTAAAATCATCAATAAAAAAATAAAACTTACCCAATAAACTGTTTTCTAACGTCAACCCTACTTTATTGTACAATTTATTATAGCGGGTTTGGTCGTTTATATTGGAATTAATAAACGAATCACCAAAACGTTCAACAGCTGAAGAACCTACCGTTGAGGGAACTGTACGCTGATTGTATTCGAAAAATTTATTCTCATAATTAACTTGATGCGAAACATACAAATTTGTATTCCCTTTTTCCGGATTTATTCTGAAATAATGGTCCAGAAAAATTCTTTTCCCTTTTAGAAAAGACTTTGCATCTGTAAAATACACTTCAAACCGCTGTCTATTATTAAAGCTTGTGTTTTCACTTTCAAAATCTTCAATAGTAGTAATGCCACCATTCTCTTCATTTAAAATGTCTTGAAAAGTAAAATGCGCCTTTGCAAAATAACGCTTGTTCTTTGTATTATAGCTAGTAGTAAACCTAAAATTACCCGTACTAGATAATTGGTTCAGATATTCCCCCTCAGACCGAAGTCCCTTATATGCAATAGAAAAGTTAAGATTTTCTGACGTATTTAAAGTAATAAAAGCGTCTACAGATTGACCTCTATTTATGGTAGTTTTAAAATACAACTCAGTAACAGGTGTAGCAACTGAATAATACCGTAAATGCTGAGCTTCTAAAAAATTAAAATGCTTGGCTTTAAAGCCAAACTCAGGTAATGGGTTGTACTCTCTCAGGCTATACTGCAAGGTATTATAAGTTTGCCCATCATTTGCAAAAGGAAGTAAACCAAAAATATCTTTTCGAAGATAGTTATGACTGTATTCTTTTTGAATGGTCAAAGAAGTGTCTATATAAGTAGTGTCGTTATCAATCGTGATTACTTTATAAAGATCAATTGATGCTACTTTTTTGTTTCTGAGAGAATCTGGAATCCTGAGTGATTTAGTTTTTTGTTCGATAGATTCATTTTTTACTTGAGCAAAAAAAGCAAAAGGAGAAACTATAAAAAAAAATAAAAAAAAATTTTTCATTTGATAAAGAATATAGACTTGAATGCAAAGATAAATTTTATCAAACAAAACCTAAGTTTTATTTTAAAATAAAAAAATTATCGTTTAACAAACAAAAAAATCTTTAAGAAATGTTTGCCATAAAGTAAACTTCAAAATAATTATATAAAAAAAGCTGCGAGAAATAAATCTCGCAGCTTTATATAAAATAATTTATATAATCAAATAAATTATAAAATTAGTAACCAGGATTTTGTGTTAAAGCATTAACATTAATTTCTCTTTGAGGAATTGGTAATGTGAATCTATAATCAGTTACATTAATATTAACAGGATTAGTTGCAGAAGAATTAACCGCATCTTGAGCAAATCTGTCAGTACCTGTAACACCTGCATCAGCTCCTAATCTTTTTAAATCAATGTATCTATGCCCTTCAAATGAAAGTTCTTTTCTTCTTTCTAACAATACATCTGCTATAGCAGCAGTTGCATTTGCATATACAGGAAGTGGAACAACACCGCCAGTGTAACTTCTAGCTTGTCTAACTTGACGTATCAAATCAGCAGCACCAGTCAAATTACCACTTCTAATAAGACACTCAGCTTTGATAAAATAGATCTCAGATAATCTAAAAACTTTTAAATCATTAGCAGTATGACCACCATTTTTACCAGGATACTTGTCTATAACAATTACCTCACTAGTTCTAGAAGCAGTAGCTGGAGTAGCAGATATTGTAGATGAACGATCTACAAAACACCATCTTCTATAATCTTGTGCACCACCACCTAGGTCTGCATTGTACAAGTTGAATAAACTTCTACCCATATCATATAATGGACCACCTGTAATATATGAACCATTAGTATTGTATTGACTACTAAAATTAATTTTATTTATAGGCTTATCTACAGCGAATAAAATTTCTCCTTGAGCAGCATCAACCCACATTTTTCTATACATTGGACTAGATGTAGAAGCCCACTGATCAATTTGAAACAATGCTCTTTGTACAGGAAAACCAGTACCAGGATCTACATTTATGGTGTTAGCGCCATTAGCAGCACCGTTTGGAACAACAGTTGAAGCTGTCGAAGGAAAATTAGCTACTGAAACAGTCGATGTAGACAAAACCAATCCAGAGTTAGTTAAGGCATCATCAGCATTTATCAAAGCTTGAGCATAATTTTTTCTATATAAATACATTCTTGCTTTAAATGCTCTAATAAAGTTACTGTTAATAAATTTATAAGCAGTTGGTCCAGTTGGATTAATTAAATTAGCTTGAGCGTAAGCTAAATCACTTTCAATTAACTTAAAAACCTCACCATTTGTTGACCTTGGAATATCTTGATCAGCAGTAGGTACAAAATCTACAAGCATAACACCAGGAGCCGCATCATTACTTAAATCTGTAGAGAAATAAGTCAACAATTGAAAATGCGAAAAAGCTCTTAATGCTCTAGCTTGAGCTAAAATAGAATTATACTGAGCCGTTTCTGATGCTTTAGGAGTATATAATGCAGCTCCTCTCAAAAGTCTGTTACAATAATTAATAGTATTGTAATGGCTGTTCCAAATATTTGCAGCAAAACCATTTGTAGTTAATAAGAAAAACCTTTGAGTTTCATTCGAAACTAGACCGCTACCTATGGCAACTTCGTCAGTCAGTAATGACGATACCAAAATTTCATTCTCAGTACCAAGCCTATCATAAGTTTCATTCAAAAATAACTGTATATTATTTACAGATGTAAATAACCTAGCGTCATTCAATTCTCCCGCTTGTACAATATCAGTTGCATCTGAACAAGAGAAAAAGACTGCCAATACACTTAAAATTAATATTCTTTTTTTCATTTTTTTATTTTTTTAAAAATTAATGTCTACACTAAAAGTATACAATTTTGGAGTTGGAAAATAACCAGTTGTAGAAGCTCTAAACGTCTCAGGGTCAAATCCTCTCCATTTTGTAAAAGTCAAGATGTTTTCTCCTTGCAATCTAAAACGAAGACTTTTCATAAAAGTTCTTTCTAAAAATTTAGATGGAACACTATATCCAACACCTAGATTTCTTAAACGTATGAAAGATGCATCTTGCAAGAATCTATCAGAAATATCAGCTGCATCAATATTAGCAGCATTCCATGAAGGAACATCAGTATTAGTGTTAGTCGGCGTCCATGCATTCAATATATCAGCTGATACAGCAAATAATTCTGCATTTCTAATATCCATCAAACCTTGGTAATCAATATCAAATCTATAAAAATCTGCTGAATAGGCAAAGGCAGCATCAAGGAAAAATCCTTTATAAGAAGCGTTAAAACCGAATCCACCTTGATAAACTGGTAAATTATTTTTACCTGATAACCTTCTGTCAGCATCCGTAGGATTTTCTGTATCAGCACCATTTATGTCTGTAAACAAAAGATTACCATTTACAGGGTTAACACCTTTGTAAGGTACTACATAATACTGATTTGCTGGACCTCCAATAGCATTTGCAAAATCAGTACCAATTCTTTGCTTACCAGTTCCGTCATTTAATACACCTAAATCTGTTATCTTATTTTTGTTATAAGCACCATTTGCATAGATGGCAAGTTTAAAATCTGAATTTTTAAGTACATCATATCTCAAAGACAACTCTATACCTTCGTTAGATAGTGCTCCATTATTACCTGCTAGGTTGGTTATACCATTAGATGAAGAAACAGGAATACTTGTATATAAGTCAGTAGTTACTCTTTTGTAAACATCAAATGAACCAGATAATCTGTTTTTTATATTAAAATCTAAACCAACGTTAGCTTGAGAAGTAGTTTCCCACTTTGCATTTACGTTTGCAATAGAAGAAACTCCAAATGAAGGTGCATTACCATATCCAGTTTGAGTACTATTTAAATCACGAACTATTTGGGTTCCGTTAAAAATAGTAGCTGCATCACTATCCTGATCCCTAGCTACAATATTCTGATTACCGGCAGTACCATAAGATGCTCTTAATTTTAAGTCAGTAAAAAAATTATTATTTAACATAAAATTTTCTTTACTAATATTCCATCTTGCTCCAACTGAATAAAATGTAGCCCATTTGTTATCGTTGATAAACTTTGAACTTGCATCTCTCCTTACAGTAGCAGCTACACCATATTTAGAATCAAAATCATAATCCATGGTAGCAAAATAAGAGAATAAACCAGCGTCTACTCTTGATGCCCCTACAGCGGGAGCATAAGTAAATGGTAACGCTAAGCTATAAGTAATATAACCAGTACCAGCACCTGGAGACCAAGTTAATGGATTCAGACCTGTTTGTTGATAGAAAAACGATCTTCTATGAGCTTTTAAATACTCCATAAAAACAGAAGCGTCTAAAGTATGCTTTCCTGATTCAATTTTATAGTTTAACTGATTAGTTGAATTGAAAGAAAATTCTCTGTTTGAACGAATAGTTTCAAGACCATGAAAAGCTTGTCCTGCACCTACTGCTCTTACAACAGAAAGATATGCATCTGGTCCAATTGCAAAAGTTCTTTTATCTTCTGCATAATCACCACCAATAGTACTTTTGAAAGTTAAATTTTTTGTCAATTTAAAACCTAAATTAGCCGAAACAATTGTTTTTAATTCTTCAAAAAAACTTGGAGCATTATTAGTTGTTAATAAATCTTGCAACATAAAAGGAGTAAGTTCAAGTGCTGGAGATCCAAACTGAGCAAATAACTGCGCACCACTTTGATAAGTATCAGGTCTTAAATATGTTGGAGAAAGCAAATATCCGTTTAGTGGATTTTGCAAAATATTATTATTAATACCTGCTCTTGTTTCCTGTTCTAATTGTTTTCTTTTTGAAAACGCAGTTGTAACATTAGTTCCATATGTTAACCTTCCATTTGAAGATTTACCAGAAAAATTAGATCTGAAAGTAAATCTTTTGAAGTCAGTTGTCGGAACGATACCATCTTGTTGAAAGTAGCTTAAAGAGGTAAAACTTTTAGTGTTTTCTCCACCTAAAGAAAAACTAACATCTTGACTAGAAGTTTTTCCTGTTCTAAAAAACACTTTTTTCCAATCCGTATTTACAGCGTAAGAATTGATGTTGTTTACATCTACTGTAATACCAGGACCAACACCTGTAAATCCAGGACCAGCTCCAAAAGCTTTTTGAATTCCTAAATGTTGTTTAGCATTAACTAGATTGTAATCATCTCCTCTAAATTCTGAAACACCATAAGAAGAACTGTAGTTAACAGATAATGCAGAGTTATAATCTCCTTTTTTAGTAGTTATAACAATAACTCCATTAGTACCTCTGTTACCATAAACCGATGTTGCAGATGCATCTTTAAGTACAGAAACACTTTCAATATCATTTTGATTTAAGTTTCTGAAAAAAGCTTGAGTCAAAGGCACACCATCAATAACATACAAAGGATCAAGACTAGCATTTAATGAAGATGCTCCTCTGATGATAATATCAATTTTGTTACTCCCAGGTTGCCCTGAAGCTAATGCAATATTAGTACCTGCTAATTGTCCTTGCAATGATTGCAATACGTTAACATTAGGTCTTCCCTCTAATACTTTAGCTGTAACAGTTTGAGTTGACCCGATTGTCTTTGCTTTTGTAGAAGTCTTTCCATATGCACCTACAACTACTTCTTGTAGATTAACACTTGAATCCTTCATTTTAACATTTAGGGAACTAGAAGCTCCAACAGTAGCTTGAAAATCTTGCATCCCTACAAAAGAGAAAATTAAAACATCTCCAATTTTTGCTTTAATCGAATAAGTACCATCCAAAGTAGTTTGCACACCTGACTTTGAACCTTTAATTAAAACATTAACACCAGGAAGTGGTCCTGAAGGATCTGTTACAGTCCCCGTAATAGTTCTCTCCTGTGCAAAAGCAAATTGCATTGACAATGCCAATAGCAACGAAAAAATCCATTTGAATTTTGATCTCATAAATTTATTTTTTTTGAGTTTGTTAA
>NZ_QKNZ01000084.1:0-11534 GCF_014156605.1 Flavobacterium sp. SOK18b | reverse complement strand
GATTAAAGTAAATGCTACATATAACAAAAAAGATAATCTATTAAAAAATTAAATGATGAAACTTACATCTTAGCCGTCCAAACACTAATCTAGCTAGTTAAACAAATGATATAAACAAACAAAACGAAAGTTTTTTAATTCTTAGTATTGCGGCTTTTACCATTTGGAAACTAAAATTTAACAAAAATTTAAAACACATTTGTATATACAACAATAATTAATGTTATATTTGTACCAACAAATTACATATATACAAATATGAAAATTGAAGAAATATTAAAATCGACTGTTGCAATGGATAATTCAAAAAAAATTATCCTAAATATTTTGTACACTCAAAATGTGATTACAGAAAATTTTAATGAAATCCTAAAACCATTTGAAATATCAAGTGAGCAGTACAATGTGCTACGAATATTAAGAGGTCAAAAAGGAAATCCAGCAAACATGTCTGTAATCCAAGAGAGAATGCTTGCCAAAACGAGCAACACTACTCGTCTTGTAGACAAATTGCTACTAAAAGAATATGTAACTAGAAAAGTTTGTCCTGATAATCGTAGAAAAATAGAAGTTTTAATTACATCAAAAGGATTAGAGGTTTTATCAGAATTAGATCCAAAAGTTATAGCACATGAACGTTTTTTTGCTCAAAATCTAACATCCGAAGAAATTGAACAGTTAAACGCTTTATTAGAAAAATATAGAAAACAATAAATAAAAATAATTATGAGTACTTTTATAGAAAACCAGAATTGGAGATATGCTACAAAAAAATTTGATGCATCAAAAAAAATTACAGCCGAAGATTTAGCAACGCTTAAAGAAGCTATTCGTTTAACAGCATCTTCTTATGGATTACAGCCCTACAAAATTATTATAGTAGAAAATCCTGAATTACGTGCTCAATTACAGCCTGCTGCCTACGGACAAGCTCAAGTTGTAGATGCATCACATTTAATTGTTTTTGCAAATGAATTAAACTTTGGTGCAGAAGGAATTGACGATTTTGCAAAAACAATGAGCGAAATTCGTGAAATTCCGTTAGAAAGTATTCAAGGGTACGTAGATTACATGAAAGGAAATATTGTAGGATTGCCTGAAGAAAGTAGAAACTTATGGTCAGCAAAACAAACCTATATTGCTTTAGGAAACTTATTAAACAGTGCAGCTGAATTGAAAATTGATGCTACTCCTATGGAAGGCTTCATCCCTGCTCAGGTTAATGAAATATTAGGACTTGATAAACTAGGTCTAAATGCTACATTACTTGCAACAATAGGATACCGTCATGAAGAAGATGCTACACAGCATTATAAAAAAGTTAGAAAATCAAACGAAGATTTATTTATTACACTATAATTTTTTTTAATCAACTTTAAACACACTAAAAATGAAAAACTTAAAATCAATTGCATTAGCAGCAGTAATAGCGCTAACAACAGTAACAGTAAACGCTCAAACAAAAGCAGTAGATGTATCTAAAAGTACTATCAACTGGGTTGGAAAAAAAGTAACAGGAGCACATGAAGGTACTATCAACCTAAAAAGCGGAAACCTTGTATTTAAAGGGAAAAAAGTAGCTGGAGGTTCTTTTGTTGTTGATATGACTTCAATGACTGTAACTGACTTGAAAGCAGGTCAAGGAAAAGAAAAATTAGAAGGACACTTAAAAGCAGATGACTTTTTTGGAACTGACAAATTTGCAACTTCAACTTTGGTTTTCAAAAAAATCGCAAGCAAATCAGCTAATCTTTACACTGTAACTGCTGATTTAACTATAAAAGGAATTACAAAACCTGTAACTTTTGATATGGCTACTACGGCTAACACTGCAACTGCTAATGTTGTTGTAGACAGAACTAAATATAAAATAGAGTACAACTCAGCTAGCATCTTTAGTGCTATTGGTGACAAAGCAATCAACGATGATTTCACTTTAGCTGTAAATTTGAAATTCTAATTTCAAATTAAATACCACTCTAAACCCTATCAAGAAATTGATAGGGTTTTGTATTTATACTAGTTTCTACAATTTATTAATCTTGCTAATAGTTTAAACTTGACTCAAAATATTTTTAAATTCTATCACTGTTAAATGGATAAAAGTAAAGTTTCATTTAATACAAAATAAATTTAAAATAGCGCAACAAATAAAGATAAGTTGCATAAAAATAACATACACTAGTTATTCATAATAAACTCATAATATTAAGTAGAGTCTGTCTTAACAGATCATAAGTACATTTGGATTGTTAAAAACCTCCATATCTTATAATAACTGAACCTACAAAAACAAATATTATGAAACTAAAAATGACACTCCTTTTATTACTGTCTTGCTTATGCATCAATGCACAACAACTCAAAGGAATAATAGGAGAAGACAACTGGCTCAATAACTGGACAAATTTTAAACCTGCCACTACAGAATATAATGAAGCTACAACCATACTAACAGGAGTTATAAGCAGCAACATGGTCTTGCAACGCAAAAACACCTATAGATTAATAGGTGTAGTGTATGTCACTAACAAAGCAACGCTTACTATTGAGGCAGGAACAGTAATTCGTGGTGATAAAGAAACTTGCGGAACACTTGTCGTTACAAAAGGATCTAAGATCATGGCTGAAGGCAATGAAACTGCTCCTATTATTTTTACATCTAATAATGCTGCTTTATCAAGAAAACCGGGTGATTGGGGTGGTATTGTAATTCTTGGCGATGCTCCAATTAATAGGATTGGTGGAATCGGTTTTTTAGACTTTAATTTAAATCAAGAGGTAAGCTATTACGGTGGAACAAATGAAGAGGACAGTTCTGGAATTTTAAAATATGTACGCATTGAATATTCTGGTAGAAAACTCAAAGAACAAAAAGAACTTAATGGTTTGTCACTTGCAGGAGTTGGAAACAAAACCAAACTAGAAAACATTCAAATTAGTTTTTCTAATGATGATTCCTTTGAATGTTATGGAGGTAAAACAACTTTAAACAATATTATTTCATACCGTTCTACTGATGATGATTTTGATTTTACTCAAGGTGCACAAGCTAAAATTACCAATAGTATTGCCATAAGAGATCCATTTTCAAGCGATGTTGCAGGCTCTAGATGCTTTGAAATAGACAATTATGATAAAATAGAAAACTGCGATTTTACTAAAAAAGCTACTTCAATCACCGCCAACAACATGACCTTACTTAATACGCAAGAAAACAATCAAGGACTTGTAAAGGAAGCTATTTATATTAAAGATAAGTGCTTTTTAACATTAGATAATAGCGTAATACATGGCTTTTCTGCAATTGCTGTTTTAGATTCAAAGATAGGATATATCAGTGAAAATCTAAATCGTGTTAGCTTTAGAGGAGTAATATCTAATAATTGCTCCGCAAAGATAATTAGTGAAGTAGCCGCAAATAACGTTGAAATAGAAAATTGGTACAGCAACGCCTCCTACGCATTTGACTATACAACAATACCAACTTTAGATTTTTTCATTCAACCATCATTGAAAAAAATTCCAGATTTCCGTTTAAGATCCTACACAAATTTAGCTAGTAAGTAATTCATATTAAATTTGATACTAAGAAAAGCTCCATTTTTACATTTGTAACAAAAAATTGAAAAAAAATTATTTAATTTTATATTAAAACGCATCATAATTGAATTTACATTTATATATTTGCATTAAATAAAACAACAATGAACACAATTTTAAACAATACTTGGTGGTGGAATAATTTACGTCAAACGTCGTGAACTAAGCTCCTATGGTATTTTTAAAACTATAAATATAAAAGGCTTGTCATCACGACAAGCCTTTTTTTTTTTGATAAAAATTGACACAACACTTAAAATATAAAAAATTGAAATCTTTTACATTACAAACTAAATACAAGCAAATCTTAGCTGACACCATTACACCAGTGAGTGTATACTTTAAGATTAGAGATAAATTTCCCAATAGTCTTTTGCTAGAGAGTAGTGATTATCATGGTAATGACAATAGCTTCTCCTATATTTGTTGCAATCCCATTGCATCCTTAAAAATAGAAAATGAAGTCATTTATAAATCATATCCTGACGGTAGTTCTCAAAAAATAAATATTGATGCAAGCACTGATATTCCAGCTGTAATTCAAGAATTTTCTGGACAATTCAAGTCAGATAAAAACAATTTCAAATTTATAAACAACGGGTTATTTGGATACATTTCTTATGATGCGGTTCGGTATTTTGAAAAAGTTACAATCGCAAAAAAAGAAAACAGCAATTCCATTCCTGATGTGTATTATGCGGTTTACCAAAATATTATTGCTATTAACCATTTTAAGAATGAAGCCTTTCTTTTTTGCCACAGCTTAGACGGTCGTAATAATATTGCAGAGATAGAACAACTGCTTCAATCTCGAAATATTGCTTCGTATAAATTTTCAAAAGAAGGTAACGGTTTCTCTAATTTGACTGATGAAGAATTTAAGGAAAATGTTGCTTTGGCAAAAAAACATTGTTTTAGAGGTGATGTGTTTCAGCTCGTTTTGTCAAGAAGATTTACGCAAGGCTTTAAAGGTGATGAGTTTAATGTATACCGAGCCTTGAGAAGCATCAACCCTTCTCCTTACCTATTTTTCTTTGATTATGGTGATTTCAAAATTTTTGGTAGCTCTCCTGAAGCTCAAATTATAGTAAAAGATAGAAAAGCCGAAATTCACCCTATTGCTGGAACTTTTAAACGCACTGGAGATGATGAGAAAGATGCAAGCCTTGCCAAACAATTATCTGAGGATAAAAAAGAAAACAGTGAACATGTTATGCTAGTTGACTTAGCCAGAAATGATTTAAGCCGAAATGGTCATGATGTACAAGTAGAAAAATATAGAGAAGTACAATTCTTTTCGCACGTTATTCACTTGGTTTCTAAAGTTACAGGGCATTTACATGACACGGCCACAACGATGCAAGTGGTAGCTGATACGTTTCCAGCAGGTACACTTAGTGGTGCACCAAAACACCGTGCGATGCAACTCATTGAAGAATATGAAAAAACAAGTCGGAATTTTTATGGAGGCGCAATAGGTGTTATGGATTTTGATGGTAATTTCAATCACGCCATTATGATCCGAAGTTTTTTAAGCAAAAATCATCAATTGCATTGTCAGGCTGGTGCTGGAATTGTAGCAAGTTCTGATGAAGAAAGCGAAATGCAAGAAGTATACAATAAATTAAGAGCCTTAAATGCCGCATTAGACTTAGCCGAAACGATTTAAATCCAATTCTAATAAATTCCTTGTGAAAGGATTTCATTTTCAAGAAAATATTAAAATAAAAAACAAAATGAGCAACAATATAACCACTCCATCTACTTCAACAACTGCTGTAAGAAAGCAAGTTTTAGTAATTGATAATTACGATAGTTTTACCTATAATTTAGTACATTATCTTGAAGATTTAGACTGTGAAGTTACCGTATACAGAAACGATCAATTTGATATTGATGAAATTTCAGTTTTCGATAAAATTCTACTTTCACCAGGCCCTGGAATTCCAGATGAAGCGGGTTTATTAAAAGAAGTGATTCGCAAATATGGTCCTACCAAGAGTATTTTTGGAGTCTGTCTGGGTCAGCAAGCCATTGGTGAGGTTTACGGCGGAACCCTTTCTAATCTTGACAAAGTATATCATGGTGTTGCCTCTATGGTAGAAACTACCGTGACTGATGAACTTCTTTTTGAAGGTCTAGGAAATTCCTTTGAGGTAGGGCGTTACCATTCTTGGGTAGTAGACACTAATTTACCTGATGTTCTGGAGATTACCTCTCTTGACGAAAACGGACAAATAATGTCTCTGCGTCACAAAACATATGATGTACGTGGGGTGCAGTTTCATCCTGAAAGTGTATTGACACCAAATGGAAAACGAATTTTAGAAAACTGGATTAAAAATTAGTTTCAAAAAATTTCCTAGTTAAAGTATCACACAAAGAGTTTACTATTAAGAACAACTATCAAAAATGAAAAACATATTAAACCGATTGATCAATCACGAAACCCTTTCTAGAGAGGAAGCGAAAAACGTATTGATTACTATTTCAAACGGAGGTTACAACAACAGCCAAATAGCTTCTTTCCTTACCGTTTACATGATGCGTAGCATAACTATTGAGGAGCTTGCTGGATTTCGAGAAGCACTGCTAGAATTGTGTATTAGAGTAGATTTATCTGCTTATAACACCATAGATCTTTGCGGTACTGGCGGTGATGGTAAGGACACCTTTAATATTTCGACATTAGCATCTTTTGTAGCGGCAGGTGCCGGAATAAAAGTAGCTAAACATGGTAATTATGGTGTTTCGTCTATTTCTGGTTCTAGTAACGTAATGGAAAAACTAGGCATCCGTTTTAGTAATGACAATGATTTTCTAGAAAGTTGTATGAATCAAGCTGGGATTTGTATTTTACACGCACCTTTATTTCATCCTGCAATGAAAAACGTGGGTCCTATTAGAAAAGAACTGGCTGTAAAAACATTTTTTAATATGCTAGGACCTATGGTGAATCCATCCTTTCCAAAAAATCAATTAGTAGGTGTTTTTAATTTAGAACTTGCTAGAATGTATGCGTATTTGTATCAAAATACAGATGTAAACTTCACCATACTTCATTCTTTAGATGGATATGATGAAATATCGCTGACTGGTGCTTCAAAAACAATATCAAAAACAAGAGAAGGGATGTTGAATCCCGAAGATTTTGGTGTAAACCTACTAACCCAAAAAGAAATTGAAGGCGGAACAACCATTGAAGAATCGGCTGAAATGTTCACAACAATTATTGCCGGAAAAGGAACTGAAGCACAAAACAATGTGGTTTGTGCCAATGCTGCAATGGCTATTGCAACGGTTACAAACTGTTCGCCTTTAGAAGGATTTCAAATAGCGAAAGAAAGTTTATTATCTGGAAAAGGACTTTTATCTTTGAAGAAATTACAAGAATTAAGCAAATAAACTAGTTTAAAATTTAAGGTAAGTGTTGTTGAAATCGCTAATTACAAATTACAGATCAACAATAAACGTATAATAATAAAGAAATGAACATTTTAGATAAAATAATAGTTGACAAAAAAAGAGAAGTAATTCTCAAAAAAACTATAATTCCGGTATCACAGCTGGAATCCTCAGTATTTTTTGAAAAAAAAACAATTTCATTAAGTCAAGCACTTAGAGCCAGTAACTCTGGAATAATTGCGGAACACAAACGCAGATCACCATCAAAAGCTGAAATTAATTATAGTTTTACTGTTGAAGAAGTTGTAAAAGGATATGAAAATGCAGGCGCTTGTGGAATATCAGTACTTACTGATGGGAAGTATTTTGGCGGTTCTCTTGATGATTTACTTTTGGCTAGATCAACAGTTAACATTCCGCTTTTGCGCAAAGAATTCATAGTTGATGAATACCAAATTCTAGAAGCTAAAGCCCACGGCGCCGATTTAATTTTGCTAATCGCTGCGGTTTTAACACGAGAGGAAATCAAACATTTATCTGAGTTTGCACATAGTTTAGGATTAGAAGTGTTACTTGAAGTACATGATCAAGAAGAGTTAGAAAAATCTATTATGCCGTCACTTGACATGATAGGTGTTAACAATAGAAATTTAAAAACTTTTGAAGTGAGTTTGGATTTCAGCATGCAACTCGCTTCACAAATTCCAGATGATTTTGTAAAAGTATCCGAGAGTGGAATTGCCAGTGTAGAAGCTATTAAAGAACTCAAACCGTATGGTTTTCAAGGATTTTTGATAGGAGAAAATTTTATGAAAACAGACAATGCAGGAAAAGCAGCTACTGAATTTATCCAGAAACTACTTTCTTAATTAAAAAAAATAAAACACAACAATCAATACAGGTAGTCATTATGCAACCTTCAATAAATAACCCAAATACAACTCCCCTTTCGTCTCCCGTTATGTCAGAAAAAATGGGTGTAAAAGTAAAAGTTTGTGGCATGAAATATCCAGAAAACATTTTGGAACTTGCTGCCCTACTACCCGATTATTTAGGATTTATTTTTTGGGATAAATCTAGTCGTTATTTTGATGGAGAGATGACAGAATTACCAGCATCTATAAAAAAAGTGGGCGTATTTGTACAAGAAAACATCGAAGTAATTTTGGCGAAAGCCGAAAAATACAATTTACAAGCTATACAATTACATGGAAATGAGTCGGTTGCTTTTTGCACTGATTTGAAAGAAAAATTACAAGGAAAAAGAATAGAAATCATCAAGGTTTTCTCGGTCAATGACACCTTTGATTTTCAAGAACTAAAACCTTTTGAAACGGTATGCGATTACTTTTTATTTGATACTAAGGGAAAACTTCCGGGTGGGAACGGCAATACATTTGACTGGCGGGTTTTAGAAAAATATCCTTCACTTAAACCTTTCTTTTTAAGTGGTGGAATAAGCCTTGATGAGGTTGAATCTATACAACAAATCTTGAATACCAATTTACCAATTCACGCTCTAGACTTAAACAGTAAATTTGAAACAGAGCCTGGATTAAAAGACATTACATTATTACAAAAGTTGCAACATAATTTACAACTTTAACTTTTTAAACGGAAACAAAATGAGTTACAACGTTAATGAAAAAGGATATTATGGAGAATTTGGTGGTGCTTTCATTCCTGAAATGTTATACCCAAATGTAGAAGAACTTCGCCAAAATTACCTAAAAATCACCGCAGAACCTGAATTTCAGGAAGAGTTTGATGCCTTGTTAAAAGAGTATGTAGGCCGCCCTACTCCTTTGTATTTTGCAAAACGCTTATCCGAAGAATACAATACTAAAATTTACCTCAAAAGAGAGGATTTGTGTCACACGGGAGCACACAAAGTAAACAACACCATCGGACAAATACTCCTAGCCAAACGATTGGGCAAAAAAAGAATTATTGCCGAAACTGGAGCTGGACAACACGGTGTAGCTACGGCAACTGTATGTGCCTTAATGGGACTTGAATGTATTGTGTACATGGGTGAAGTGGATATAAAAAGACAAGCGCCAAACGTAGCCCGAATGAAAATGCTAGGTGCCGAAGTAAGACCTGCAAAGTCTGGTTCTAAAACCTTAAAAGACGCTACTAATGAAGCTATTAGAGACTGGATTAACAATCCTGTAGATACGTACTACATCATAGGATCTGTGGTAGGACCGCACCCGTATCCTGATATGGTGGCGCGTTTTCAAAGTGTCATTTCAAAAGAAATAAAAGAGCAATTGCTTGAAAAAGAAGGCAAAGAAAACCCAGATTACGTAATTGCTTGCGTAGGCGGCGGTAGCAATGCTGCAGGAACGTATTATCATTTCCTTGACGAAAAAGAAGTCAACATCATTGCTGTTGAAGCAGCTGGACTAGGCGTAGATTCAGGGGAAAGCGCAGCCACATCAGCACTAGGAAAAATAGGCGTTATTCATGGTAGTAAAACACTATTAATGCAAACCAACGATGGACAAATAACAGAGCCTTACTCCATATCAGCTGGACTTGATTATCCTGGTGTTGGCCCCATGCACGCTAATTTATACACAACTGGTAGAGCTCAATTTATCTCAATTACAGATGCACAAGCCATGGACTGGGGTATCAAATTATCTAAAATGGAAGGCTTAATCCCTGCCATAGAAAGTGCGCATGCGTTTGCTGTACTAGACGAAATGAAATTCAAGAAAGACGATATTGTAGTAATTAATCTCTCTGGCCGTGGTGACAAGGATTTAAATACTTACATCGATTATTTTAAATTATAATTTAATACACGATTATCCTGTGAGATGTTTTTTTTGACTTAATTTTAGGGCGTTCCCTCGCCGAAAAAAGCGAGGTCAGGCTGTACGCTAAATTCCCGATTAACAAAAACTACGGCAAAAGCCTTGTTTTTCTAAACCGGGAGATACCGCTGGCATCCTTAACGCAATCAAGAATAGCATATCACGTTTTAAATTAAATTTGTCAAACCCACATTATGGAAAAATTATTTGCTTACGGTAGTTTACAAAACGAGGACATACAAAAAGACCTCTTTGGGCGCATTCTAGAGGGCACTCCAGAAACACTAATAGGGTATGTGGTAAAACAAATTCAAATTGAAGAAGAATTTGGCATTGTCAACTACCCCATTATTACCCAAACTGAAAATCAAGAAAATACCATTAATGGAATGGTTTACGAAATTAGTACCAAAGAGCTACTCCAATCTGATTTATATGAAGGGCTGCATTATAAAAGAGTTGAAGTACAACTCCAATCAAAACAGAAAGCCTGGGCCTACAGCGCCGTAATTTAAATAAAAGTAAGCCCATAACTAAACCCTAATAAAAAAGGGAAATCAATATATCATGAACAGAATTAATAAGAAATTACAAGAAAATAATAAGATCCTTTCCAATTACTTTTCGGCTGGATATCCTAGCTTGAACGATACCGTGCAAATAATCCAAGACTTAGAAAAAAATGGAGTTGACATGATTGAAATTGGACTGCCTTTTAGTGATCCACTAGCAGATGGCCCTACGATTCAAGAAAGTTCAACCCAAGCCTTGCATAACGGCATGACCACGCAAGTATTATTTGACCAACTGGAAAAAATAAGAGAAACAGTTTCCATACCACTAATCATCATGGGCTACTTTAACCCTATGTTGCAATATGGAATTGAAAATTTTTGTAAAAAATGTGCTGCAATAGGAATAGACGGATTAATCATTCCAGATTTACCCGTAGATGTATACGCTGATTCTTATAAAGATATATTTGAGAAATACGGTCTTAAAAATATTTTTTTAATAACACCACAAACTTCTGTAGAGCGCATTCATTTCATAGACAGCGTCTCTGATGCATTTATTTACATGGTAAGTTCAGCCAGTGTTACCGGTTCTCAAACTGGTTTTGGAGCCACACAAGAAGCATATTTCAAACGAATTGCCGACATGAATTTGAAAAATCCACAAGTTATTGGTTTTGGAATCAACAATGCCGAAACTTTTAATCAAGCCACACAATTTGCTAAAGGAGCCATTATAGGCAGTGCGTTTATTCAAGATTTAACTAAAAACGGAACCCAAAACATAGCAACATTTGTAAAAAGTATTCGATAATCAGTTTAAAAATAGCTAACGGTGTTTCAGTGTAACTTGAAGCGCCGTTTTTTTTGTAAACAGATTAGCAGATTACAATAATTCTAGGTCTATTAATTATTTAAATAGGCAACAGAAGAACGTTGATAATTAACAATTACAGTTCAATTATTTTATAAAATAATTATGCCTATTAAGTCTTTTTAAATTAAAAATTAAGTTAAGAATTCATTGTCAGTATTTCATTTACAACTTCAGAAAAACAAACTTACCATACACAAAATTTAGAACGAAAAATATTCACTAAATAAAGATTCATTAGATCCTTTTATTAGAAAAATTAAATACATTTGACATTAAAAGATAGAACATATCCCCGCATAAACATAT
>NZ_QKNZ01000083.1:0-19886 GCF_014156605.1 Flavobacterium sp. SOK18b | reverse complement strand
AGGATATTTTATACTTTTGTGTTTGTAAATATAATACTTGTTTAAAAAGTAAACCCTGCTTGTTAATAAAGATTATTTTATTTTAAAAAACATTCGTTAGTATCGTGTTTACAAAACAATTACTTAAATCAATTTATATATTATGAAAGCATTTTTCGAAGGAATACAATACTTATTTGTAGACATTTTATTTGCTCCTCTAGATTTTTTACGTTCTTTAGAGCTTAGCTCATGGTTTGTTGCTAACACTATCAACTGGATTTTCATGATTATTTGTGCATCTGCCATGGTATACTGGATAAAACAGTTGCAAATCTTTAATGATGCAGGAACAGAAAATCAAGATACTACGGCTCACTCTTTTTTAAAATAAGAACCCTCAACCCCTAGTGGGATTGAGAGCTCTTTTTGTTATTTAAGATCATTTCCAATGTCTTTTCTAAAAAACATCTTATCAAAATGTAGCTTGTCTATGTTTTGGTAAGATTTTTTTATGGCCTCTTGAAAATCATTTCCGTAAGACGTAATGGCTAGTACTCTACCCCCATTAGAAACAATTGCTCCTTGGTCTAGCTTAGTTCCAGCATGAAATACAATAGAATCTTGAACGTTTTCTAGTCCCGTAATTACTTTTCCTTTTTCAAAATCTTCTGGATAACCTCCAGATACTAGCATCACAGTAGTGGCACTTCTTGGATCAATTTCTAAGTTGATTTCGTCCAATTTTTCATTGGCTACAGCCAAAAATAATTCAACCAAATCAGTTTGTAATCTTGGGATTACTACTTCAGTCTCTGGATCTCCCATTCTTACATTGTATTCAATAACAATAGGTTCATTATTAACATTGATCAACCCTATGAAAACAAAACCTTTGTAGGCAATTCCATCTTTTTGAAAACCATCAATTGTAGGTTTTACAATGCGTGTTTCTATTTTTTCCATTAAAACGGCATCTACATAAGGAACTGGAGAAACAGCTCCCATACCACCTGTATTAAGTCCCGTATCGCCTTCGCCAATGCGTTTGTAATCCTTAGCAGTAGGCAATATTTTATAACTTTTTCCGTCTGTGAGTACAAAACAGCTCAATTCTATTCCGTCCAGAAATTCTTCGATAACTACTTTCGAACTGGCTACACCAAATTTTTGATGTACAAGCATGTTTCTTAATTCATCTTTGGCTTCAGCCAAATCCTGAATGATTAAAACGCCTTTACCAGCAGCCAAACCATCTGCTTTTAACACATACGGAGGTTGTAATGTTTCTAAGAATTCACATCCTTGTTCTACGGTTTCGGCTGTAAAACTATCATAAGCAGCCGTTGGGATGTTGTGTTTGATTAAAAATTCCTTTGCAAATTCCTTACTTCCTTCTAACTGAGCACCTATTTTTGAAGGACCAATAACAGGAATATGACGTAAAGCTGGATCATTTAAAAAGAAATCATAAATCCCCTTTACCAATGGATCCTCAGGACCTACAACCACCATGCCTACATTCTCTTGAATGGCAAATGCTTTTATAGCTTCAAAATCAGTTGGACTCATAGCAAGATTGGTTGCAATGGCTGCAGTTCCTGCATTTCCAGGAGCTACAAAAAGTTTTTCGCACAATGGGCTTTGAACCATTTTCCAAGCAAATGCGTGCTCTCTTCCGCCAGAACCGAGTAGTAAAATTGTCATGTGTGTTGTTTTTAGTTGTCGTGCAAAAATAATTGGTTTTGAACTCAAAAAACAATTAAATAGTAAAAACTTCCCCAAAGCAACTAATAAGTGAGACATAAATACTATTTTTGATTACACAATACTCCCTAAAAATGTTTCGATTATTTGATATAGCACTGCAATGGAACGGGTTTCCCATTCGTAAAGCACGGCAGGAATTACTAAAAATAATTGCACAAACACCGCAAGAACATGAGCAATTTATTGAGAGAAAGAAACGAGAAATTGTTCAGTATCATTTAAAAAAAAATCCGTTTTACAGTAAACTTGTAGTTACAAAAAATTATAAAAATTGGGATGATTTACCCATTTTGACCAAACAAAATTTACAAAAACCTCTTCAAGAAAGACTTTCTAGTGGATATACTTTAAAAAACTGCTATACAAACAAAACGTCTGGCTCAAGCGGTACTCCATTTATATTTGCAAAAGACAATTATTCTCATTCTTTAACTTGGGCTTCAAACATGTACCGTTTTGGTTGGTACGGCATTGATTTTAATACCTCTTACCAAGCCCGGTTTTATGGCATCCCGATGGATTTTATTGGAAATAAAAAAGAACGATTCAAAGATTTCTTGAGTCATCGATACCGGTTTTCTGTATTTGATTTGTCAGATGTTGTTTTAGAAACGATTTTGAAAACCTTTAGCCAAAAAAAATTTGATTACATCAATGGGTATACCAGCGCTATTGTTTTGTTTGCTAAATTTTTACAACGAAAAAATATTGTACTAACCAGTGTTTGTCCTAGTTTGAAGGTATGTATGGTTACCTCTGAAATGCTTTTTGATGACGATAAATTTTTACTAGAAAAACAACTTGGAGTTGCTATTGTTAATGAATATGGTGCCTCTGAGCTGGACTTGATTGCGTTTCAAAATCCTGAAGGGCTTTGGCAAATAAACTCTGAAACCTTATTTGTTGAAATCTTAGACGAAAATAATAAAGCAGTTCCTCATGGTAAAGCTGGCCGTGTTGTCATTACCTCTTTGTACAATAAAGCGCATCCGTTTATAAGGTATGATATTGGTGATATTGGCATTTTGGATAAAAAAAGCACCTTACAAAAGCCCATTTTACAACAATTAATAGGGCGCTCCAATGATGTGGTTGTTTTGCCTAGCGGAAAAAAATCAGCAGGACTTACATTTTATTACGTGACTAAAAGTATCATTGAAGATGATGGAAATGTAAAAGAATTTACCATCAAACAAACTAAATTAGATTGTTTTGAAATTGATTATGTAAGTGAAAAAGAACTCGTTCCCAATCAAATTAAAAAAATTGAAGCTGCAATTTCTTTATATTTAGAACCTAATTTGAGCATTACATTTATCCGAAAAAATATCTTAGATAGAACCAATAGAGGTAAACTAAAACAGTTTAAGTCTCTGCTATAAGTTTTTTTGTGTAGCGCGGCTTGACCAAAAGTTGCGTAAACAGGAAAACTAACATGCACAATAATGACCGTGTTTTGTTGTAACCATGAAAAGAACGATATACTGCAAAATTATGTTTTATCAAATCGAATTTAGAGGCCGAAATAGAGTTGTCCCTTACTCTATAAAACGCTAAACTTTCTGGTACGGGCCGTATCATTTTTATAGGTTTAAGAATGGTAAGCCACATCATCCAGTCTTGTCTTTTTCTAGATTGAGCAATAGGAATTTTGCCGTAGAAAGAAACATCATAAATCCCAGTGAGATTGCCTATGTAGTTGCAGAAGAACAGTTGCTTGTAAGCAAGCTGCTTGGGTGCCTCGACACGTTTGTTTAATAATGTTCCTGCTTCATTCATACATTCGTAAAAAGAAAAAGTAAATGGGAATTTATGCTGCTGCATGAATTGCAATTGTAGTTCTAGCTTATTGGGTTTCCATTTATCATCAGCATCCAAGAAAGCAATGTAATCTCCATTGGCTTTTGATAAAGCTGTATTTCTAGCAATACCTGTTCCTGAGTTTGTAGAAAGTTTAAAAATACGTATTCGGCTGTCTTGATTTACAATTGCTGTAGCAAGAGCTACAGTGCTATCACTTGAACAATCATCAACTAGAATCAATTCCCAATTTGTGTGTGTTTGTTGCTGTACTGACAAAATAGCTTCAAGAATGTACTTCTCTGAATTGTAGCAGGGCATTAGGATAGATACTAAATTGTTTTTCATATCAATATGCTTTTTTATCGCCCCGAATCGTATTGTAAATGGTCAAAAAAATGATTTTAATATCTAATAAAATAGACCAATTTTCCATGTAAAAGATATCATATTTTACTCTGTTGATAATGTCCTTATCGGTCTCAACTTCTCCTCTAAAACCTTTTGTTTGAGCGAGTCCAGTAATACCTGGTTTTATAAAATGACGTACCATAAATTTATCTACAGTAAGTGCATATTTCTGGGTGTGACTTACCATGTGTGGTCTAGGACCTACTACTGACATTTCGCCCAGTAAAACATTAAAAAATTGTGGTAATTCGTCAATACTAGTCTTTCTTATAAAACGACCTACCCTAGTAACTCTAATATCGTTTTTTGATACTTGATTCAAGTGGGCTTCCTCATTAAGCTCCATAGATCTAAACTTATAACAAGAGAATTCTTTGTAATTCAATCCATTTCTTTTTTGAATAAAAAACAACGGCCCTTTTGACTCCAATTTGATAAATAAAGCCAGTATAGGTGTCAACCACGAGAGCACTCCTGCAATTATGATCAATGAAAAAATAATATCAAAAACACGCTTAATGACCTTGTTTAAGGTATCATCAAGTAGAATGTTACGCAGTGATATTACAGGAATATAATTGTAATATTCAAAGGTGAAATTCCGGGAAAGAATTTGTTTTTCGCTGGGAATAAACTTTAAGGTCTTCAAATTATTATCGGCAAAAAAAACAATTTCATTGATTTGATTTTGGTTTAAATCACTCATAGAACAATACAATTCATCAATTTGATGCTCTATTACATACTCAAAGCTTTCCTGGAGGGTTTTAGACTTATTTTTTTCTAGTTCAAAAATACGCTCAAGTTTGTATCCATAATCTGGGTTCTCTGTAAAAAAATGTTGTAAAGGCTCAGTACTTTTTGCATTGCCCATCAAAATTACTTTTCTAAAGTTTCCACCATATAATAATCTGTATTTTCTTAAAAAATAATAAATAGAAAGCTTAACGATTAAAATTAAGAATAGTGATACAGATGTATAAAAACCAATACTTTGAAAACTTGAATTATCTGATTTGTAAAAAGCTAAGGCAAGACAAAAAAGAGTAAATAATATCCCTTGTTTTAAGGCACAATTTAGTATCGAAATAACTTTGGTATACCTGTAAACTTCATAAAAACCCAAACTGGCAGCAATGATAAACCAGCTTAAACTTATTAATACAGGATAAAAAGGTGTCTTTACAGGAAAATCAGTCATATACCATAGCAAGACATTGATTATCAATAAATCAATGGCAAATGAAAAGGGACGAATGTAGCCCGAATATCTTCCTGTTTTGGTTTTCAATGTATTACAAATTAAAATGGCATGTAATCATACTTGCTTTGGTACTATTTTAAAAATATGAAATGCTCTTTTAGCCATTCGATTTGAGTATAGAATGAAAGGAAAACAAATTTTTAGAAAATATACTTAGAAAAATCCTTGTGCTCCTCTTTGGATAGTTCTTCCTTAGATAAAGATTTAAAATACTCATAAGTAATTTTCATACCTTCGGCACGGCCTACTTTAGCTTCCCAACCAAGCAATTCTTTGGCTTTAGTTGTATCTGGTTGTCGTTGCAAAGGGTCGTTTATTGGTAAAGGGTGATAGACCACTTTTTGACTGGTACCGGTAAGCTTTATGATTTCTTCGGCAAAATCTTTTATAGTAATTTCGTCTGGATTTCCAATATTTACAGGCAAAACATAATCCGAATGTAATAACCTGAAAATACCTTCAACCTGATCATCCACATAACAAAAAGAACGGGTTTGCATACCATCCCCAAAAATGGTTAAATCTTCACCACGTATGGCCTGACCAATAAAAGCTGGAATAACACGACCATCATTGAGCCTCATTCTTGGTCCGTAGGTATTGAAAATTCTAACTATTCTGGTTTCTACACCATGAAAAGTATGATAAGCCATAGTTATGGATTCTTGAAAGCGTTTTGCTTCGTCATAGACTCCTCTAGGTCCTATGGTATTTACGTTTCCATAATATTCTTCTGTTTGTGGGTGTACCAATGGATCTCCATACACTTCAGAAGTAGATGCAATAAGAATTCTAGCTTTTTTTACTCTGGCTAAACCCAATAAATTATGAGTACCAAGGGAACCTACTTTCAAGGTTTGTATAGGGATTTTTAAATAATCAATAGGACTTGCAGGCGATGCAAAGTGTAAAATATAGTCTAAATTTCCAGGGACATGAACAAACTTGGTGATGTCATGATGGTAAAATTCAAATTGCTCCAATTTGAAAAGATGCTCAATGTTTTTTAAATCTCCCGTAATGAGATTATCCATCCCAATAACATGGTAGCCTTCTTTTATGAAACGGTCACAAAGATGTGATCCTAAAAATCCTGCGGCTCCGGTGATAAGTATTCTTTTCATAGTAATTATTTAAACGTAACAAATGTAATTGATTTGAAGAAAACTCACTCACAAACCCCTTCTTTCTTTTTAAATTTGAAGCAGGAAGTAAAGGCTTTCTAGGACATATCGTCCCGTGATTCGCTATATCTTTGCTTTTTAAACGAAAAAGCAAAGGATGCCGCTGCTCCCGGGGCTATGGAACAACAAATTGCTTTTTTGGATTTAATTTTACATCAATTGTATCGCTGTTTTTTGTAAAAGTGTGAAAGAATACTTTATTTTTGTTTCCCAAGCAAAAAATAAAAATTTGAAAGTTGTACATATTATCGAAGCGTTAGGTGGAGGCATTTATACCTATTTTGAAGATCTAACACATCATTTTGAAAACGATACCATTCTTCAAAAAGTACAAACTTTCATCCTATACAGTGATAATCGCAAAGAAATTGATCCAGAAAAAGTAAGCCAATTATTTTCTACTATTCCAACTGTAAAAATTGAGATGAAGCGACAAATAAACTTCATTTCGGACCTTAGTGCTATAAACAAATTAGTCCGTGAACTACAAAAAATCAAACCTGATGTGGTGCATTTACATTCCTCTAAAGCGGGTGTTTTAGGGAGAATTGCTTGTAGTTTTTTAACCCCAAAACCAATTGTCTTTTACACGCCGCACGGCTATGCTTTTTTACGAACCGATATATCTCCAATTGCCAAAAAAGGATATTGGTACATCGAGAAATTCTTTCAAAAATTTTTCGGAGGAATCACCATCGCTTGTGGTGACTCCGAGTTTGAATTGGCAAAACAACTAGGAAAAGCCGAAATGATTAGAAATGGAATAGATATTTCTGATATCGAAAAATATTCACAAGCCGTTAATAATCCAAAACTAACAATAGGAATTGCTGGTAGGATTACTGCAGCTAGGAATCCAAGGCAATTCAATGCCATTGCTTTGGAATTTCCAGAGTATCAATTTCTATGGATTGGCGATGGAGAAGAACGCAATCAAATTACAGCACCAAATATCAAAATCACAGGTTGGTTTTTAGAAAAAAAACAGGTGTACGAGCAAATAAATGCTTTAGATATCTATCTTCAAACCTCACTTTGGGAAGGGTTACCTATCGCGGTTCTTGAGGCTATGGTATTACAAAAACCAGTAATTGCGACTAAAATAAATGGCAATAAAGATACCGTTGTCCAAAAAGAGACTGGCTTTTTATACCAAGAAATATCAGAATTATCATCCTACTTCAAAATTCTAGAAGATTCAAAAATCAGAGCTCAATTGGGTAACAACGCTAAAACAAGATGTAAAGATTTATTTGATAAAGCGAAGAATTTTACAGCACTTCAGGAGTTGTATGAACGTTACTTTTTTGCTGCAGCCAAACACTTCCAAAAATCGAAAACCAAAAGCCACTAAACGTAATTCCGTCGAAACGCAATAAAAAATCATCAGTCAAATTCGAAGTAAAAAAAAGAAAAAAGAAGGAAAAAACTAATGCATTTTTTAAATCGATTCCCAAATAGCCAATAGCTCCAATAAAAAGCAAAACCACTAAAGGTCCTAAAACACCAAACTTCAACAAAGAGTCTAAAAATTGATTGTGTGTAGGAAAAGCATATTTGGCCAAAAAATACTGATGCGTTTGTTTATAATAATTTACTAATTCTGGTTTTCCATCCGCAGCTCCAACGCCAAAAGGCAAATGTTGCAACGATAATTCCCAAGCCGATTTCCAAATAGAAACTCTGGTTACGAGAGAATTAAAAACCTTTATTTCGGGATGATCAATTTCGTCAAGCTTCCCCACTTTGTCCATGTATGCAAAAGTTACCGAGCTATATTTTTCTTTCATGTAAGGATTTTTTTGAATAAAGAGAAATAAAACACCACACACCACACCACCAATAACCACAGTATAAAGCACTATTTTTTTTAGGTCAAAGTGTACTGTAAAAAACGAAAACACTACCAATAAATACCCAACTAAAACATTTAATAAAGCCATTCGAGTATTGACTAAAAGCACAAAGAAAAAGGAGAATACAAATATCAAAAAAGATAAAAACACAAATCCAATATTCTTTTTCATTTGCCACTTTTGCAATAACAAGTACAAGGCTGAAATACTCACAAAAGCCAAGTGCATATTGAGCGCTGGAGCATGAATTCCGATAGAATTTGCAAAAACATAACCCATTTCCCATAGGTGAATTCCATGCCAATACTTAGTGATATGCTCAGGAAAAACAAATATAAAACGCACCGCAAAAACAATCATTAGCAACGTGGTACTATTTACATAAAATTGTAGCAATTTTTGAAATGAAATGCGTTTGTAATTTCCCAAAATAATTATTGGAAACAAGACTAAAGCAATTGTCTTTTCTATAGATTTAATACCTTGAGCCAAAGAATCATTGTTCAAAAACAGCAATAATTCTAGTAAAAAAGGTGACGCAATTATACTGGCTAAAATCAAAGCCTTTCTAGATAACTTTATTTTTTTGAAATAAAGCATATTAAAAATTGCGAAAGCAAAAATTAACCAAGTACAAGGCTTCCTGAAAATTAAGGTACAAGCTATCGCCAACAAAAAAAAAGAAAAAATTTTATGGAAGTGCTTTTCGGAAATGGTCATAGTAAAGAGCATAATAAATTAGTGGGAAAACACCCATTTTGTGTCGGATCGCCGATCCTAAATCAGGTTCAAAAACCCCTTGAAGGATAAAAAAAGAGAATACAAAAAGAAGCATCCATAACTCGTAAACATATTCTTTTTTGTCCTTTATACAACGTGCCAATCGAACCAATAGAATATAAAACAGAAATAATTGCCAAATTACAAATAACAAAATTTGTGGAGAAAAAATATGCTTCAAACCGTTAAGTGGCACATTTACAGTAAAAAAACCATACAAAATCCCTATGATTTCACCATACCAAGTGTCTGTTTTTACAGGAGAAACAATACTCGAATTGGCATCAACAGATCCTAATCGGGCACTATTTATAAGCTCTCTACTTTGCTCTGAAAAAAATTCTCCTTGTATAAAGCCATAACTCAATGACAAGAAAATTACAACTACAATTCCGTAAAAAAGAGTTGCAAAAGTACGATTCGAAATTTTGACACAAGTGACCCAATACATTCCCATGGCTACGATAGGCAGTAATGCAAAATAAGGCCTATATACAACTCCAAAAAACACAAAAAGAGACATGGCTATAAATAAGGTATTCTGAAAAGAAAAATGCTTATTTTGAAATAAAAAAACGATTACGGAGAGGTACAAAAAAGTAATAAACTCCTTGGAAGGCATTGCCATAAAAATCGCAATAATGGTGAAAGCCAAATACACCAAAAGATTCTTAATTGTAACTTTCTCAAAAGTACCTGGAATTCCTATTTTATACAAAATACCCATTAAAATAGGAAACTGAATCAATGCAATTACCGAAAAAGGCAAATAGCGCAAACCTGTAATTTTATAAAACAAAATAGTCAATGGGTAACTTCCAAAATAACCTATTTCATTGCCTTTATCATAAGCAATAATAGCAGCATCATAAAAAAAACGTTTCGGTAAAATAAAACTCGCAGCAAAGGCCACAAATAGATTGAGTCCCACAAGAAGTAAAAAAGCTACTTTATTTTTTTTTATGAGTAAAGACATTTAGGTATGATTGAAAATAGAAGAGACAAACTTAACTCAAAAACAACTTAATCCCGTCTTTGTAATACACAAAAAGAGCTGTTCCAAAATTCCAAAAAAATGCACTTGCCGAAAAAGCGATCGCCCCACCTACCATTCCATAGGAAGGAATTAACCAATAATTGAGAATAAAATTAAGGCCAAGAGCAGCCAAAACAATACGTTGAAAAATTCGTTGTCGCCCAGTCATGTTTAAATAAACAGGAGCCGACCCAAAAAAAGCACAAAAACCTTGTCCCAAAACCAATACTAATAATGCCTCTTTCGCCGCTAAATAATTGGGGCCAAAAAAATGCATAATAAACTCCGGAAAAATAAACAATCCAATAACCGCTGGCAGCGTAATCGCTACAATTAATCGGGAACTATTTTGAACAATTTGCTGTAGTTTATCAATTTCTTTATTCGAAAAACTTGCTGCAATAGATGCCGAAACGGTAATGTTTACTGTCAAAATAATAACTGACAACAAAGTCATTAACTTGACCGCCACCGAATAAAAAGCAACTGCTGCATCACCTTGGTATTTTTTTAAAAACAAGATGTCAAAACTCATCATCAAAAAAATAGCCGTTCCGCTTACGGCTATGGGAAAAGATTGAGTGATAATCTCACGAGACGAAAAGCAATCCGTATTGCAAATAGCCGTTTTTTTAGTAAAAAAATAAAAAGTTAGTAGTGTAGTAACAACTCCCAAAAAAACAAAACTCAACAAGAAAGCATCCACCAAATACAATTCTAACTGCCATTGAACTAACAAAACAGCTAGGACAATAATAGGCAAGTATTTAAAAATATTTCGAAATAATTCGGCTACAACTATTTTCTCTAAAGCTCTAAAAACCTCAACGTTTAGAATAGAAAGTCCATAAAAGAACATAACTGCGGAGGCTTTTAATAGAAGAAAATAAGTTGCATTATCCGCAAAAAATAATGTTATAGCAGAAGCATCTAATAGTTCAATAAAAAGAAACAAAAGCAAGGATGCTAAAAACAGCATCAATACCATTTTTAGATATACTTTTTTCAAATGACCCAAAGAATAATTAGGATACAAACGCCCTTTGAAATACAATATGGATTGATCAAATCCTAGCAAACAAATACTACCAATTGCGAAAAGAAACGTACGAACAAAATCATATTGCCCAACTTGTTTAGGATCATATTTTTGAGTTAAAAACAAAGTAAAACCAAATAAAAGAACCACGCCAAAAACCCGAATCAATAAGGTTAGTAAGCTTTGCCGAACTACAGGATTTTGGAATGTTGTAAGTAATTGATATCGAATTGTTTTTAACACATGGGCTCTGTTTAGCAAAAGAAAAATATTTTTTTAAGAAGCATTTGCTTTTGATTTTGCTAGTTGCTTTTGATAAAATCGAATGAACAAATGAATAAAAACAAATAATAACACCAATGCTACTGGCAATACAAACTTCATAATGCCATTTACTGCTTTTGAAGTATCACTATTCAATGTGAATGTTACCTCTTTAATTGTATTTTGAAAATTGATTAATTTTAATCGGTTTAACCCTTGAATATACAACAAGTCTTGTTTGGTTTTGATAACATCATTCAGTTGTGTATTTTCATTATAATACATGAGCTTATCATTTTTTAATGCGCTTTTTACATTAGCTGAAAACCCATTAAGAACTCCATTTATTTGTTGAATAATCGTATCATTTTGAGCAATATCCTGTTTTAAATTTGCCAATCCTACCTTTTGCATGGCACTAAAATATTCAGATTGATTGAGATAATTCAATAATGGTGTAATCAATTCTTTCTCACTTGTAGTACCATTGGTAACAACCGCAATCGTATGGTACGTGTAATTTTTACTTGTAATATTGTCTTCAAGCACTTTTTTTACCTCTCCAACTTCTGCCATTAACTTAATCAACTCAAAGTTTTGCTCTTTATCTTCAATAAATTTATAAACATCAGCAATGGGTTTGATTTCAATTTTCCTTAAATCTTTAGATTGGGATAATCCTATTTCGTTTTGTAAAAAAACGATGTCGCCAGCATTAATTTTAGATTGAATCAAATTGATTTTAGAATACAAATAATCCACACTCCCAAAGTTGGGAATTACAGTGATTTCATGAGTATACAATTTATTATTCTTATCCAAAAACAATCCCAAACCAAAACCAATGATTAATAATGCTAAGACAATCTTCCATTGCTTTACAAAAAAATGAATACAATGGAACAACAAGGTGTTCAAGCGTTCAAAACCTTTTTTTACTTTACTGGTAATTTGAAATACATCAATTTCTGAATCGCTATGCGAGTTTATACTCATTTATAGTTATTATTTTACGTTGAAAATTTGTTCCAATATTTTAATTGTGATCAAGTAAGTAGGTTTTACACCTGTTGTTCCTAATCCTCCAGAGGCAAGAGTACTTCCTGTTTCTAAAGGATTATCTGAGGCATAATAGGCATAACGTACTTTGATGTCATGAGGAACACTTCTTCTAATTTTTGAGGCCGATTGAATGGCTTTTTGATAATAAGAACCTTCCATTTCAAGACCAATAATTCCCCAAGTAGAATCATGGAAAAACTTTAATAAATCTCTGTTCTGTAATGAAGTTCCCAGTACAGTAACCATTGGTCCCGCAAAAACAGCAATGTCATTTCCTTCAAACATCTCAGCCGTTAGTTCGTTTTCAAAGAAATAATTATCCGCCGTTCCTTCGTTAATGTGTGCATTAGGAATCATGATATCTCCTTTTCCACCCTCTAAAATTCCTGCTTTACCCATAATCGAAACCGATTCTACGTTTAATAAAGTGTCTTTCTTAAAAGGTTTCAACAACTCGTCAATAGTTTCATAGGCTTGTTCCCCAAAAGCATAATCCATCACTATTAAAACTGGTTTTTTATCATCAGTATTGGCACTAGGAAATGAGGTTTTAGCCCAATTGATTTTAGCTGTATCAAAAATTTGTACGTCAATATTAGTTCCTGAGGTATCTGGCAAAGAAATCATTCCTTGTTTTAAGGCAACAGCTGTCACTTGATTGCGCACCTCATCAGCTCCAGATCTGCTTAGCTCTTCATAAATAAAGAAATCCGATTTGTCTTTGAACTTCGTTTTTAAAACTTCAGTTGCAAAAATCGAATTCATCACACTGTGCATATTCGCACTGATTACGTGAATCGGTCGGTCTAAAAGTTGATTCTCTTTTAAAACCTCTTTAATATTGGTAGCCCAAACTTCGCCATGAATGTGGTGTCCCAAACGTTCTCTTAAAATAGGACTAAAAGTGATGGTTCTCTTGTTGTCATCAACTATTTCTTCAATAGCTAATTTTCCTAACCAATAAATCACGTGTAGAAAACGGTCCGGTGCTGCTGCTGAACCAAAGGCATCATAAATATCCAAAACCTCAGCAAAAGTTCTACCTAATATGTTAGCTGCATGCGAGATGGCTTTTTCTTTTTCTATTTGCGTAAGCTTTTTCTTTTGAGAAACTGCCTGCTCTAGTTTGTACCAGTCACGAGAAACCTCACCAGCATCATCGAGTAAAACACGATTCCTGATTTTGTGCGATTCAATAAATATAAAGGTCAAGTGCGTCAAAATATCATAAATATCTGATCGTCCTCTTGTAATTTCCACATTCATTTGCTCCTCATCAATACGGTAGCAATTACGACGTCTTTTTGGAGGAACAATAGCTTGAAAATGCGATTTAGAGTAACCTTCGTCTGAAGTAAGATTGATAAAACGACATTCTTCAATTCCTACCGGCAAACGTTCAATTACGTATAAAAGTCCATTCAATTCCACTTTCTCTTCGGCAATATTACCATAAATTTCTGGTCGTAATGCAAGCAATGCTTCGCGAAGCGTATCCCCTGACACTCCCATTGGCTTGTAAAATCCTCTATTAAAAAGGTGGCGCATGGTGATGTACATTTTTTCAATGGCTGCCGATGATTCTTGTGCTCTTGAGCGCGATATATTTTTTGTTTCTTTCATTTTCTACTTATTTTCTAACCTGCAAAGGTATGACATTTATTCTCTTTTTAACAAATCCACTATCTTTCTATCATTCGAAAGTCTTGGAATCTTGTTTTGGCCCCCTAATTTCCCAATCGATTTCATGTATTCTTGAAAACCGTTTTTAACTACTTTGGTAACCACCACTTTTTGCAACACCTTGCCCAAAATCAAATCATCATAATACATGTTTTGTTTGCGCATGGCATTGTCTAGTGCCTCCGCAAATGCTACGCTGTCCTCTGGTTCGTTTTCAAATTCTATAAACCATTCGTGATACGGTAATCCCTCGACTGGCGTGATTTGTGGGGCTACTGTAAATTCATTAATTCTGATTGATGTTCCAATAATAGCTTCTTGCAACGCACTTTCTACTTCCTTACCAATAACATGTTCTCCAAAAGCCGATATGTAATGTTTGATTCTGCCAGATACAATGACGCGATATGGTTTTAAACTCGTAAACTGAACGGTATCACCAATATTATACCCCCAAAGTCCTGCATTGGTAGAAATTATCAAAACATAATTGACATTCAATTCAACTTCGCCAATTGTGTATCGTCTTGGATTTTCGGTATAAAATTCGTCACTTTTGATAAACTCATAAAAAATTCCGGAGTTCAGCAGTAGTAACATTCCTTTTTCCTTTTGAGAATCTTGATACGCAAAAAATCCTTCCGAAGCTGGAAATAATTCAATGCTGTCTACTTTTCGACCAATTAAATTCTCGAACTTCGCCCGATACGGTTCGTAATTCACGCCGCCGTAAATGAACAAATTAAAGTTTTTGAAAATTTCGCCCACAGGCTTCCCTCCTTTTTGATGCAATTTTTCAAAATACATTTGCACCCAAGAAGGTATACCTGAAATCACAGCCATATTCTCGTGAAACGTTTCCTCTACAATTGCATTTACTTTGGTTTCCCAATCTTCAATACAATTGGTTTTCAAAGATGGCATTCTATTTTTTTGAAGGTATTTTGGAACAAAATGCGCTACAATTCCAGACAATCTTCCTAATTTTATTCCGTTTTTTTCTTCTAAAAGGGGACTTCCTTGCAAGAAAATCATTTTACCATTAACAAAATCAGCCTTTCCGGTTTCATGAATGTAATGCAAAATAGCGTTTCGAGCTGCCTCAATATGATACGGCATTGATTCCTTTGTCAACGGAATGTACTTTGCTCCTGATGTAGTTCCGGATGTCTTAGCAAAATACAAAGGTTTCCCTTTCCATAGAATATCTGCTTCGCCTTGTACCACTCGGTCAACATAAGGTTTTAACGCCTCATAATCCCTAATTGGTACCTGCTTTGCAAAGTCTTTTTCGGTTTTTATACTTTCAAAATGATGGTCTTTTCCAAACTGAGTAGTGCTTGCTTGAGCAATTAATTGTTGCATTACTTTTTGCTGTGTAGCAACTGGTTCTGCTGCCCATTTTTGCGTTTTCTGGTATATTTTATGTGCAAATAATTTTGCAGCAAATGATTTTATTGACATTATGTAAGTGCTTCTTTTTAAAGATTTTTAGTTTGACTTTTTAGTTTTAGAACCAGATGATTTTGCTTTTTGGTCTTCAAGTGCAACTTGTTCTCGTAAATCCAACTCCGCATCAGTAGCGGACAAGTCTATTTCTTTATCTGAAGTAGTTGCCGATTCTAAAATGGAATCCTTGTTGAATTTTGCGTATTCTAATTTTCCAGTCAATACCTTTTTTATTCCTTTCAAATAATCCTCATTTTGTTTAATAGCCTTAGACAAAGAATCTGATTTTAAAGCAAGTTCTATGGCTTCTCTTTTTAATTTTGAGGATGAATAGCCTGGTATAAACTCTCTCAAGGGCGTAAATGCAATTATAAAAGTAGTAACAATTATAATAAGTATTGCCCCAACGCTTGCTACTACAAATACATTCATCAAAGTAAGTTTCAATGAAAAAGTTTCTTCAAAAGTATCCTCATTTAAAATAATTAAACGCCTCTTATTAAATAAATTTTCCTTTATTAATTTACGTTTTAGTCTTTTCTTGGACATAGAATTTGTTTATCAAACAAATATAACAATAATTGTTATTGCTTGTATTTACTAGTTTTTACAAGCTGTTAAAATAGAAATCTCTTTTTTAGTAAATTTTTAACGGTGCTTGCATTAAAAAAACACACTAAAAAAAATTTAGGATGCATATTTCTATTTACCTTTGTGACTTATATTTAAATATTAGAGATATGAACTTTTTAAACATAACTTTAGGTTTCATGCCGGGTGGTTCAGAATGGATTTTAATCATTGCTGTTGTTTTACTCCTTTTTGGTGGTAAAAAGATACCGGAATTAATGAAAGGTCTTGGTGGTGGGATCAAGGAATTTAAGAATGCTGCAAAAGAAGACAGCCAGCCTTTAAGTAAAAAAGAAGAAACAAAAGAGTAATCTTTTTTTAAAAAACAATATTTTAAAAAGTCCTAGTTATTAATTCATTTTAAGAACTAGGACCTTTTTTATTTTACAAAACCATCGTCAACTGAATTCGCTTTCTATCCTCATCCACCTCAGTTACTTTTACAGTAACGTGCTGGTGTAACTTTACCACTTCGTTTACGTCGCTTACAAAGCCTGCTTTAAGTTGAGAAATGTGTACCAAACCACTTTCTTTAACACCTAAATCTACAAAACAACCAAAATTGGTGATGTTATTGACAATTCCGTTCAAAATCATTCCAGTCCTAACATCTTTAATGGTTTTTACGTTCGGGTCAAATTCAAAAACCTTCGCTGCTTTTCTGGGGTCTAAACCTGGTTTTTCTAATTCCTTAATAATGTCTTTTAAAGTCAATAAACCTATTTCAGCTGTAACATAATTTTCTGGTTTGATTAAGGCTGTTTTCTCTTTGTTTCCAATTAAATCGGTTACTTTCAACTTCAAATCTTTAGCCATTTTTTCCACAATTGAATAAGCTTCGGGGTGAACGGCCGAGTTATCCAATGGGTTTTTGCCGTCTTTAATTCGAATAAAAGCTGCTCCTTGTTGAAAAGCTTTTTCGCCCAAACGAGGTACTTTTTTAAGTTGTTTTCGATCCTCAAAAGGACCATTTTCTGAACGGTAATTCACAATATTTTCGGCAAGCTTCTCACCTATTCCACTCACATAACTCAACAAATGTTTACTTGCCGTATTGATGTTTACTCCCACTGAATTCACGCAACGCACCACAGTAGTATCCAGTTCCTCTTTCAATTTACTTTGATCCACATCGTGCTGATATTGGCCTACGCCAATGGCTTTTGGATCAATTTTTACCAACTCCGCTAAAGGATCACTCAATCGGCGACCGATAGAAACCGATCCGCGAACCGTAACATCATAATTAGGGAATTCTTCACGAGCAATTTTTGATGCCGAATATACCGAAGCACCCGCCTCTGAAACAATGAAAACCTGAACCGCTCTATCAAAAGCAATTTTCTTGATAAAAAATTCGGTTTCTCGAGATGCCGTTCCGTTTCCAATGGAAATTGCGTCGATATTATACGCGTTTACCATTGATTTTATTTTTTTCATGGCCATCGCGGTTTCGTTTTGTGGCGCATGCGGATAAATGGTTTCATTGTAAATTAAATCGCCTTTTTCATCTAAGCATACTACTTTACAACCTGAACGAAATCCTGGGTCGATGGCTAAAATTCTTTTTTCACCCAACGGTGGTGCAAGCAATAACTGTCCTAAATTAGTAGCAAAAACTTGAATCGAATTGGCATCAGCCTTGGCTTTTGCTTCCTGTAAAGCTTCGTTTGAAATAGCAGGATTTAGCAATCGCTTGTAGCTGTCTTCAATGGCTAATTGTAAGTGTGGCGTGGCTGGACTGTCTCCTTTTAAAACCAATTCGTCAATAATATCATAGGCTTCATCAAGATCTACTTCGACTTTAAACTTTATAAAACCCTCATTTTCGGCACGAAGCATTGCTAATAATCTATGCGAAGGTGCTTTTGTCAACGGTTCTGACCAATCAAAATATTGGTTGAATTTTTGAGCGCCTTCTTCGTCTTTTTTGGTTTTTACTACTTTGGTTGTAATGGTTGCTTTGCGCTCGTAAAGGCGACGCAATTGTTTACGAACAAAAATATTTTCGTTGATCCATTCGGCAATGATGTCTCGTGCGCCTTGCAAAGCGGCATCTTCATTCGTCACATTATCGTTCAAATATTTCGTTGAAAGGAAATTAATATCCTCTTTGTTTTGAGTCATGATGATCTTTGCTAATGGTTCTAAACCATTTTCGCGAGCCACATCAGCTTTGGTTTTTTTCTTCTTTTTAAATGGCAAATACAAATCTTCTAATTCCTGTAAATCAAAACTTTGTTGTATTTTTTTGTCTAATTCAGGTGTTAATCCGTTTTGCTCTTCAATTGATTTTAAGATTGCTTCTTTGCGTTTTGCAATTGCTTCGTATTCTTTTTGAAGTTTGGCAATTTGTTCAATTTGTACTTCATCTAGATTTCCAGTGGTATCTTTTCGATAACGGGAAATGAATGGAATCGTGCAATCTTCTTGTAAAAGTTGAACTGTTTTTTGAATGTTTATGGCTGCTGTAGCAACCTGTTTTTTAATGAAATCTATATTTGTCATTGTCTTTATTTTCTAAAGGCTAAAATAATATCTTTGACTTTAATTTAAATCAAATGACTGTTTTATTCTATTTCTTTTTTGTGATTAACCTAATCGCTTTTGTGAGTATAGGTTATGATAAATTTTTAGCTAAAAATCAAAAAAGACGAATCTCAGAACAAACTCTTTTAAGTTTTGTATTTCTAGGGGGAACATTTGGTTCCGGAATTGCAATGTTACTTTTTAGACATAAAACCTCCAAAAAAAGCTATTTATGGAAGTTTTGGTTACTTGCTACTATACAAATAGGACTGCTTTATCTATGTTTTAACTTTGGAATTTTAAGTGATAAAACTTTAATATATTCAATAGAAAATAAAAAAAGCCCGGTGAAAAACCGAGCTTAATGTAATTATAAAGCTGCGAAGCAGCCCAAATTTTATGGACAGGCTATTTTATTGACACGATTTTGGTGTCTGCCACCCTCGAAATCAGTAGTTATAAAAGCTTCAACCATTTCTAATACTTGTGGGATAGAAGTAAAACGAGCAGGAATACTAATAATATTAGCATCATTATGTTGGCGTGCTAAAACTGCAATTTCCTTAGTCCAACATAAAGCAGCACGAACTTGAGCATGTTTATTAACAGTCATTGCAATTCCGTTTCCGCTTCCGCAAATTACAATTCCTAAATCAGCTTTACCTTCTGTTACATCAGTGGCCACTGGATGACCAAAATCAGGATAATCGACACTATCAACTGAATCGGTTCCATAATTGGTTATTTGATGTCCTTTTGCGATAAGCATTTCAACAATTGCCTTTTTGTAATCTGGTCCGGCGTGATCGTTTCCTATTGAAATTTTCATTTTGTATGTTTTAAGTTGTGTGTTGCAAATTTATATAAACTATTCTACTATTGAAGAGGAAATACATCTAAGTTTATTGCCGAAAATTGATTTTTATAAACACTATTTTCATGCTAAAAAAAAGTTTTATTTAAAGGCTTAATTATGATGCATTTAGCAGTTATTAACAATTTTAATAAGTGTATAAATACTTGTAAATCAGTGTTAAAATTAAAATTAAAATGTTAAAATTTTACATTGTTAATACTAAAACGCAAATGCTTGATATTCAGATAACTTTAAATTAACATAAAATGTTCATAACTTGAGATAGAAAATAAG
>NZ_QKNZ01000082.1:0-15648 GCF_014156605.1 Flavobacterium sp. SOK18b | reverse complement strand
AAAACCTCATCCAAAAGATGGAACTTAAAGAAGAACGTTGGTTTGAATTAAGCGCCAAAATGGAAGGTTAAAATTAGGACTCAGTTGCAGTTTGCAGCTTGGAACATTATTACTATTTAGGATTAAATCCACAACAAAATTTTGATTTTGTTGTGGATTTTTTTTTGCATAAAACCAATTTTTGACTGGTAAGAAAAATTACATTGAATTAAAAGACCGATCGGTGTTTGGTAGTTTATTTTATATATTTTTGAGAAATTTATTTTTTGATTTTTGTCAGACTAAGATACCACATTATAATAGATTAAATTGATATCATTAAATCAATATACAAGTTGTAAAAACAGTTTAAAAAAAAACAAATAGCCAAATTAACATAACCATATTTTAGAAAAAACTATATGCAAGAAGAAGTAAAAAAACACACCAAAAAAATATACAAAACTATGACAAATAAAGAACACACTTTGGGAGAGAAATCAAAAGAAATCATCATAGAAATTTTTATAATCGTTTTTGCTGTAACACTTTCAATATGGTTACACAGTTGGAGTGAACACAGACATCAACAAGAAGAAGTAGCAGTGTTTCTTGGGAATTTAAAGAATGACTTACAGAATGACATAAAAAATATCGACATTGAAAAGAAAGGATACCAAAAATCAAACAAAGGCTATGAAAAAATTTTAGCACTAACTACTCTGCAACTTGACAGTATTTATAAGTCTAAAAATGTGGTTGATTTTCCAATTTATTCACATGGACAAATAATGAATATTGGAAATTATGAAGGTTTTAAGTCAAGCGGCAAAATTGGCTACATTGAAGACGAAAAATTAAAACAGAAAATCTTAAATTATTACCAAATATATGTACCGGCAGTTAACGAAGTTAATAAAATTTATAATGATTTTCTGTTCAAGTGTTTTGACAAAATGATAGAAAATGCAGATAAGCCTGAAGAGAAAATGTATGCAGACCCAAAATTTAAAAAAACAATACAATTTCTTATAAAAATAGGTAATAATAACCTAAGGGTTTATGACAAAAATACTAAGCCAGAGGCATATGAGCTTATTAAAGAAATTGACAAAGAACTTCAAAAATAAAAAAAACATGGGCGCGCCGTATGGCAAGGATTGACATAAATAAATTAACTGGATTTAAAGAAATAAGTACAAATTTTATTGCAATAATACTTTTGAATCTCATTTTTAATCTAAAATCCGAAGTTAAAAAATAGTAGAAGTGCAAAACAAATTGAAAATCAAAAAAATTGCCTATTTACTAACAGCCATTATAATATAGCTAGAGTTTAGTGGAATTACCGTTTTTTATCTTATTTTCGTTTTTCCACAAATACTACTCTTTGTAAGTCGCAAACGTAACAAGTCGAAAGTAAGCAATCTTTCAAAATAAAATTGGATAAAAATCAATATTTAATCAGAATTAAACTAAAAAAAAGACATGAAAAAAAGAGCGTTAGTATTATTAATATTTATTACTCAATTGACATTTGCACAAAAAATAAATTTCAAAATAATTGAAGATAGAACAGAGGTAGACGATATAGAAGCTATTACAGTACACGTAGAAGTTCTAAATAATACGAAAAATGATATAACAATACTAAAACCAGCAACTGAATTTAATCAAAAATGGAGATACTACAAGAGTAAAGTTGAATGTCCTTCTGATCCAACTTTGTGGGTATCTGAAATTCAAATAGAAACGCCATACACAGAATCAGATTTATTAGTAATTCCAGCAAAATCTAAAGCAGAAATAATTATTAACGGCAGAAAAAATTGCGGTTCATTATCATGTGGATCAAAAGAATTTGAATTACAAATATCTTATGATGCTAGTGAATTAATAAATAATTTAAGTACTACAAATTTAACTTCAAATGAAATAGAAATACTCCAAAAACTAACACCAATTAGGATTGAAAGTAAAAAAACGAAAATTAAAATGCTTTAAAAATCAACGAACAGCTAACTTGTATGGAAAGTTTTGGATTTTGAGTTTAATTTAAAGATACTTTTGTTCTTAGAAAACCTAATACCTCGAATAAATAAAAATGATCTCATCCACGGTTAGCAAAGATTTGTATTCGACGCGCACAACCACGAGCATACTCAATTCGGAGACGAAATAGTTCTTCCTTAGACTACGCAAATATCCAACTTTTCGCCTTCAATTATACTCACAAAAAAACTCAATAAACCCCACCTCAAGTTCATAATCGTAACTTGGGATGGGGTTTTTCGTATGAATACATTAACAGAAAATTAGCACAATTACACTACTTGAGTATTGAAATAACGTATACATTTGACAATCAATTTCAATCATCAATCTGTAAATCAACTCAAATGAACGTTAAATCTACAAACGCACCCATCAAAAAAAAATCTAAATTCATACCATACCTACTCTTGTTGAGTACAATTTTGTTTTTTCAATATTCGTGGTCACAAAATATTTCAGTAAAAATAATTGATGCAACAACTAAAGAGGTTATCCCCTATGCCACAATCAATATTGACAAAAAAGAACATTTGATCTCAAATGCTGAAGGTTTTTTCAATCTTCCAGAAACTGCCCTTCAAGATGACAATACATTAATCATTACCTATCTAGGCTATAAAAATCTTGAAGTTAAAGTAAGTCAATTATCAAAACTAGATTATATCATAGCACTCACTCCTACTATTTTCGAATTAGATGCTGTACAAGTAAATGGTGAAAAACCCAATCCTTATTCAATCATGGCTACCGTAAAAGCTAACTTAGCTGTGAATTACGGTAGTAAAAACAGTCCAACAAAAGACATGTTATTTGTGAGAAAATCAACTGCGACATATCCTAATGAAATTGTAGTTGATGTAAATCAGTCCACAGGTTTTTCAAAACAAGCACTAAAAAAAGTAAACAATGATATTCAATCTTTTACAAACACTTTAATTGCATCACCCCCAAAAGAGTATACAGACATGTTGTGTAATTTGTATACCAATACTATTAAAAAAGACAATAAGTCATTTGAATCACATAAAATGAACGTTCTCAAAGCAACGGTTCTCAAAAATGAAGGAAGTGCAACCTCATCAGAAGAGTTGAAACAAATAGGCATAAAAACAATGCTAAAACACTTAGATTCTACAAAGTATTACCGCATTAAAAGTGGACTCATCGGTTCTCGAGATACTATTTCTTTAAGAAAAGATTTCAACAAAAAGAAAATAAAATCTAAATCAGCAGATAAAAGTACGCTCTTAACAACCACCAAATACAATTTAACGCAATTCATCCAGAACAATAATTTAGGTACATCTTCCGAGCATGATTTTATAAACAATCCAGATTTGTACCGTTACAAATTTGAAGGAACTACTTTTACTGAAGATAACGATTATGCATTTGTACTAACATTTTCACCCAAAAAAAGCAAAGCTAAATACACCGGTAAACTCTATATCAATGAGTCTGATTATGCCGTTCTTAGAGCTGAATACCAACTTGATGAAGGAGAAAAACTAAACAATGTAAATTTAAAATGGCTTTTAGGTATTAAAGTAGCCCAAAATAATAACAAAGGAATTTTAATGTACCGAAAAAAATCAGATGAAAAGAACTATTACCTACACTATGCCTCTGAAGAAAATGGCAATTATTTTTATGTAAACCGACCTTTGAAATTTATTGAAATCACCAAAGAAGACAAAGACATTCTATCATTAGACATAAAATTTGAAGGAAACGCTACTACTAAAACTGAATTTTTAAATCTATCGCATTCCCTTGTAACAGATACTGATGTTACTAAAGTTGTTGAAAATGAATTCAAACTTATAGCTATAAAATCATATGATCCTAAAATATGGAAAGGGTACCACGCTATAGAACCATTAGCAGAATTAAAGCGATTTAGAGTAAAAGATTAATTTACATAACCAGATGTCGCAGATATATACAAATTATCTCATACACGCATAGCGCAACATTGCATTCTGTTCCCACAACAAGGAGCAACCGCCCTTCGGAGATGAAATAGTTCATAGTTGAACTACGCAAATATCCAACTTTGCGCTTGCGATTATAGACCCAAAAAACCACAACAAAATATGGATTTAGTTGTGGTTTTTTGTTGTATCTTAATTTTGAAAACTTCACTTTGGTATTAAACACAACCAAATTAATATTTAAAACTGAAAATTTATGAACATAGAAAACAAAAGGGCTATTGGCATCGTCTTGACAGTAGTTCTTATATTGCTCATCCCATTAATAGCAATGCAGTTCACAAATGAAGTAAACTGGACCCTTTCTGATTTTGTGGTCGCTGGTGTCTTATTACTTGGAACTGGTTTTATTTGTGAGTTTGTCATGAGAAAGATAAAAAAAACCAGGCATCGAATCATTCTCTGTGGAGTTATTCTGTTAGCACTTCTCCTATTTTGGATAGAACTTGCAGTCGGGCTTTTCGGGACACCCTTCGGCGGATCGTAAACCGTAAACAGTTAATGCGTATTTATAATCCATTCACTATTTAACTGCAACAAAAAACCACAGCAAAATCTAATTCTGCTGTGGTTTTTTTCTGTGACAATTTTAAATTCCCCCTTCGTGTATTAGGGGGTTTTCTACCAAGGAATAGGATTGTAATCTTTCAAAAACTTACCACACCAATGCTTTCCAGTATTGATTCCGTCAAACAACGGATCCATTACCCGCGCAGCACCATCCACAATATCTAATGGTGGTTGAAAATCTTCTTCTTCCTGTTTTCTTTTGGCTAATTCTGCCGGATCCTCGTCGGTTACCCAACCGGTATCAACTGCATTCATAAAAATACCGTCTTTTGCCAAAGTTCCAGAAGATGTGTGTGTCAGCATATTCAAGGCGGCTTTTGCCATGTTAGTATGCGGATGTCTGTCTTCCTTGAAAAAGCGATGGAACTTCCCTTCCATAGCCGAAACATTGATGATGTGTTTTTTTCCAGTGTTGTCTTTCTTCATCACTTCCGAAAGGCGGTTACACAATACAAAAGGCGCTACGGAATTCACCAGCTGCACTTCGATCATCTCTGTGGTTTCTATTTGTCCCAAGCGCAAGCGCCAACTATTGGTTTTTCGCAAATCTACTTGTTGTAAATCGGCATCAAGTTCTCCTTCGGGAAAAACTTCCTGTGCCACCAAAGCATTATCAAACGAATACGGAATCTGCGATAATTTGGCGGAAGCACGCAACCCTATTCCGGGTTCTGGTCCGTGCCAAGTTACAGGCATATTTTCATTAGATGAAAAACCAGTAGTCAACACTTTCAATTCATCCAAACAATTGATATGATCCAGCAATAATTCCTGCGCCTGTTGCGGTAAAGTGTCGATGGAACGCTCCTCATTTTCCATTAAATGCGTATAGAATCCAGCAGGACGTCTCACGGTTTGGGCTGCATTATTAATCAGAATATCCAAACGATCGTATTTTTGCTCTATGAAATTACAGAAAATTTCCACACTCGGAATATGTCGTAAATCCAGTCCGTGAATTTTCAACCGATGTCCCCACTCCATGAAATCGTCTTCCTTAGAAAAACGCAAAGCCGAATCAACTGGGAAACGAGTGGTAGCAATAACGGTTGCTCCTCCTCGTAAAAGCATCAACGTAATGTGATAGCCTATTTTTAAGCGAGAACCTGTAATTACAGCAACTTGCCCCTTTACATCGGCAGTTTGAAAACGTTTAGCATAATTAAAATCACCACAATCCGTACACATGGTATCATAAAAATGGTGCATTTTAGTAAACTCCGTTTTACATACGTAACAATTTCTTGGTGTTTCCAGTTCCAATTGTTCTTTGTTTACGAGATCATTGTACGCCAATAATTTGGGCGCCATAAACACACTGGCCTCTCGTGCATGTCGGATTCCGGTTTCTTTCCTTGCGGTTCTATCTTGCTTTTCTTTTTTACGTTTGGCTACTAATTTTCCATCTTTTTTTCTTCGAGAAAGTTCGTCACGATCCGGTCTGGAAAACATTCCAGCCGCTTTGATTAAAGCAGTTCGTTGCTCTTTTGGGATATCAAATATTTGGACGGTATCAGTATTCAGTTGTGCTAAAATAGCGATACATCGGTCAATTTCTTCTGAGCTTATAGCCGTTTTATGTTCTATTTGTTCCATCATCATCGTAAAAAAGGGATATTATTCTTGTGCAAATTTCAAGGGCGCAAATATAGCCTTTTTAAAGTCGGAACGTCTCAAGATAAAACAGTCGAAAATCCAAGTGCCAAGATGGTAGTTTTGCATTTTGGGTTTCGGCTTTAATCTTACTATCTTCGCACCTACGATGTTCTTTCACAAAGAGGCACGAAGCATCACAAAGAGACACGAAATTTCAGAAAAACTGCGTCCTTTTGAGTTTCATCTTTGAGAATCAATGTGTAACAAATAAGTACTATGCTGTTTCAACTCCAATCATATTTACAATTCCTTTGGCACTCCAAAAATGAGCATGCAGTACATTCTCCATTTGTATTTAGTTTATTGACCAAATGTTTTTATGATAAAAAATTAAAACCAGAATATGCTGATTTAAGAAAATACAGAAACACGCTTTTAGCAAATAGTAATTCGATTGAAGTGACTGATTTTGGTGTAGGATCCAAAGTGTTCAAATCGAATACGAGAGTTGTTGCAAAGATTGCAAAGACAGCTGGAATTACTGCAAAACGAGCCGAATTATTATTCCGAATTACTTGTTATTTTAAACCGGATACTATTCTAGAAATCGGAACTTCATTAGGATTAGCGACTTCGGCACTTGCTTTAGGCCATAAAAAAGCAAAAATAACAACTGTGGAAGGTTGTCCAAATACAATGGCACTTGCAAAAAGTCAATTTCAAGCATTCCATTTTGATAATGTAAATCCAATCGTTGCAGAATTTAGTAATTATTTAAGTGACTTTCAACCTTCGAATTTCGATTTTAAACTCATCTATTTAGACGGCAATCACTCTAAGAAAGCAACTTTAGATTATTTTGAAGCATTGCTTCCAACAGTGACAAATGATACGCTTTGGATATTCGATGATATTCATTGGTCGCCAGAAATGGAAGAGGCTTGGCAAATCATAAAAAACCATCCAAAAGTAACGGTAACAATTGATACTTTTCAATGGGGATTGGTGTTTTTTAGAAGAGAGCAACCTAAAGAGCATTTTATAATTAGAGTATAAAGCAAAAAAAATGACAGCCATTACTGACTGTCATTTTCAACATTGAATTAATTATTCCTTATTCTTTTGCTCTTTTCATTTCACCTGATTTTGCACCCATACGATTAACGGTATACATTGGTGCAAATTTCAATTTCAAACCTGCAATTTTTCTGTTGTCATCACTTGTAAGACCTTCTTTTTCAACGGTGTTTTTACGACTGTCAAGTGCTTCATACATCAATTTAATTTCGTCCCAATCCTCACGTGTGTAAGCATCTTTATTATTTTCAACAGTATCCACAAATTGTTGGTAAACACTCAAAATATTGTTTTTATTAACCCATACAAAACTCATGTCCTCACCTACTTTTCCTTCTCCAAAAAGTGCATTACGCATTTGTTGTTTTGGATTTGCTGGCAATACCGCAAGTTCCTCTGCTCTCATTTTTTCAAGATTAGCTCTCATCGTTTCGTACTTAGCTCTACTTGCTTCTAAACGAGCTTTTGCTTCAGCATCATCTGCCATATCCGCAAGAGCAACCTCAGCCTCTGCGCTTTTCAATTTAAACTCAGATTCTATTTCCATCCAGTTATCCTTAGTGTCCTCAGCAGCTACATTACTTAATGAATCCACATACATTACGTAATTGTCTACTTTAATTTTAGCTTGTTCTGTTTTTTCATCTTTACAAGCTGTAAATCCTATTGCAATTAAGGCAAGTCCTAATACTAGTTTTGTATTTTTCATGTTTTTATCTTTTATTGGTTAATACGTGACAAATGTATAGGCAAAGCTTTCATTTTCAATTTAAAACAAAAAATTATACAACTAATTACTATAATTGTGCAAAACCGACTAAAACCATGAGAATACTAAACAAACAGTCGGAATAGAAGATTGGCTATTACAGCGGTACCTCAGGATTTCATGTTTATGAAAAGGATACTGACTCCCGTATTGATACTTCATAATTTATGAAAACGAAGATCAAACCAAATTACTGCATCAATTCGTGTAACAAATAAAAAAAAGTGCTACTTATTATTCAAATAAAACTTTTATACCTTTATATCATAACTTAACAGCATCTTTCAAGAAACGAAAGAATAAAATTTATTAAAGAATGGCAAACCCACTGATACAGATAACCGATATTAAGCGAAACTTTGTTCTAGGAAATGAAATCGTATATGTCCTTAAAGGAATTAATTTAGAGATCAATAAAGGGGAATATGTAGCATTAATGGGACCTTCAGGATCAGGTAAATCTACCTTAATGAATTTATTAGGCTGTCTTGACACTCCTACATCTGGAAATTATATTCTTAATGGAAAAGATGTGAGCCAAATGCGTGATGATGAGTTGGCAGAAATTAGAAATAAAGAAATAGGTTTTGTGTTTCAAACCTTTAATCTATTACCAAGAACGACTGCCTTAGACAATGTGGCCTTGCCTATGATTTATGCTGGTTTTTCAAAATCAGAAAGAAACAAGCGTGCCACCGAAGTATTAGATCAAGTGAACCTTTCTGACAGAATGGACCACCAACCCAACCAACTTTCTGGAGGTCAAAGACAACGTGTAGCCATTGCGAGAGCATTGGTTAACAAACCTTCTATTATCCTTGCTGATGAACCTACAGGAAACTTAGATAGTAAAACCTCTGTAGAAATCATGAAGCTTTTTGGTGATATTCATGCCCAAGGAAACACCGTAATATTAGTTACTCACGAAGAGGAAATTGCTGCTTATGCGCACCGCGTAATTCGTTTGCGTGATGGTCTGATAGAAAGTGATATTTCAAAGTAATCAGTGTTCAGTCGCAGTTGACAGTTTTATTCATTAAAAAGAAGGTCTATACCAAATAATACTCAAGTATTATAATGACTTTGATTTTTAGAAAAAAAAACTTAAATACAACTAAGTAAAACGAATTAAAACTACCCCGACGAGAGCTATTCTAGAGTAGAAAAATATAATTTCGATCTCTTTTCTAAAGTACCGTATAAACTTTTCCATACATGAAAATCGCTTTACTTACCTGCGAAAAGCTTCCTGATTTAAATCCTGAAGATCAAAAACTAATTCCAGCACTGGCAAAATATAACATTCAGGCTGTAGCTGCAGTTTGGGATGATGCTAGCATAAATTGGTCACAATTTGACTGCTTGGTTTTTAGAAATACCTGGGACTATTTTGAAAAAGAACAAGCATTTACCCTTTGGCTTGACCACATCAAAAAATTAGGCGTTAAAACACTAAACACCATTGATACGGTAAAAAATAACATCCATAAATTTTATTTAAAAGAGCTAGAGCAAAAGGGAATCCCGATCATTAAAACCTTATTTATTGACAAAACCCAACAGCTGGATCTTTTAAAACTAATACCGGATCACTGGAATAAAGCAGTCATAAAACCCGCTTTTTCGGCAGGATCTTATCTCACCGAAGTGTTTGACAGAACACAAATTCAAGCGATAAACAATCAATATCAATCTATAGCTGCAGATAAAGAATTGCTCCTTCAGGAATTCATGCCAGAGATTCAAACATTGGGTGAAACATCATTCATTTTTTTTGATAAGAAATTCTCTCATGCTGTGAATAAAAAACCCGTTTCTGGAGATTTTAGAGTACAATCACTCTACGGAGGAAAATATACGTTGGTAGCACCATCAGCTGAACTCATCCAAAAAGCACAAAAAGTGGTCAATACTTTTCAAGAGGATTTGTTGTACGCTCGTGTAGATGGAATTGTCATTGAAGACGAACTTTATTTGATGGAAATAGAATGCATTGAACCAGATTTGTATTTTAACTTAAGTGCTAATTCATTAGACCAATTTGTTGCAGCTTTAATAAAATTAATAGCTTAAATTTGTTTTTTTTATAAAACTAAGATCTCATTAATGAAAGTATATACAAAAACTGGCGATAAAGGCACTACAGCCCTTTTTGGCGGTACACGAGTAGCCAAAGACCATGCTCGCATAGAAAGTTACGGAACCGTTGACGAGTTGAACTCTCATATTGGTCTTGTTCGGGACCAAGATATCAATGCGCATTACAAAGATATTTTAATAGAAATTCAAGACCGCCTCTTTACGGTAGGTGCCATTCTTGCAACGCCTCCAGAAAAAGAGGTAAAGAAAAACGGTGAACTGCGTTTGCAAAACTTAGGCATCATTGAAACCGACATTGAATTATTAGAAAATGAAATAGATGCCATGGAAGAAGCCCTTCCACCAATGACACATTTTGTATTGCCTGGTGGTCATACCACTGTGTCATATTGTCATATCGCACGCTGTGTATGCCGAAGAGCAGAGCGCCTAGCCGTACATTTAAGTCATGATGAACCCGTGGTTGAAATCGCAATTAAGTACTTAAACCGACTTTCTGACTACCTTTTTGTGTTGGCACGAAAGTTGTCCTACGACTTAAAAGCGGATGAAGTTCAATGGATTCCTAGAAAGTAATATTCAGTTTACAGTCGCAGTTTTTTCATAAAAACTTCAAACTTTAAACCTGAAACTTTAAACTAAAAAAAACGTTCTTAACTTTAACTAAAAATAAATCGTTTTTTACTTGTATTTTTCAGTAAAAAATTTATTTTTGCACAAAACTAAATCGACAACAGATGTATTGGACATTAGAATTAGCATCCTATTTAAGTGATGCACCATGGCCTGCTAACAAAGACGAACTTATTGACTACGCTATTAGAGCTGGAGCTCCATTAGAGGTAGTAGAAAACCTTCAATCTATTGAGGATGAAGGCGAAATATATGAATCAATGGAAGAAATATGGCCAGATTATCCCACAGACGAAGATTATCTTTGGAATGAGGATGAATATTAAAAAACAAACCAATTAAAAAGTCTCAAAAGAGGCTTTTTTTTGGTTTAAATTTACGCAAATACACAATTAGAAATATAAAAATATTATGAGTTTCATAAACAGCATTATCAAGGTTTTTGTGGGCGACAAGTCACAAAAAGACGTCAAAGCGCTACAACCCTATCTCACTAAAATAAAAACATTCGAGGAACCCCTTAAAGCTTTATCACATGATGAGCTAAGAGGCAGAACTCTTTTTTTTAAGGACAAAATCAAACAAGAACGAGCTGACAAAGATGCTAAAATAGCAGCACTAAAACTGGAAGTTGAAAACATTGTAGATATTGACAAGAGAGAGGATATTTACGTGGCCATTGATGCCCTTGAAAAAGAAGCTTACGAAATTTCAGAAAAAACATTAATGCAAATCCTTCCTGAGGCTTTTGCAGTGGTAAAAGAAACAGCTAGACGTTTTAAAGACAACACCCAAATTGAGGTAACTGCTACCCCAAAAGACCGTGAACTATCTGCCACAAAAACATACATTACTTTAGATGGAGATAAAGCTATTTGGGCTAATTCTTGGAGCGCTGCAGGTAAAGAAATTACCTGGGACATGATTCACTATGACGTTCAGTTAATAGGCGGAATGGTGTTGCACGAAGGTAAAGTTGCCGAAATGCAAACCGGTGAAGGAAAAACATTAGTTGCTACATTGCCACTTTACTTAAATGCCTTGACTGGAAACGGAGTTCACCTTGTTACGGTGAATGATTATCTTGCAAAAAGAGATAGTACCTGGAAAGCACCTTTGTTTGAATTTCACGGTATGACTGTGGAGTGTATTGACAATTACCAACCAAGCTCTGAAGGACGTAAAAAAGCCTACGATGCAGATATCACGTATGGTACCAATAATGAATTTGGTTTTGATTATTTAAGAGACAACATGGCTCATTCTCCTGATGACCTTGTGCAAAGAAAACACAATTACGCTATTGTAGATGAGGTTGACTCCGTATTGATTGATGATGCTAGAACACCTTTGATCATCTCTGGACCAGTTCCACAAGGAGATCGTCACGAATTCAATGAATTAAAACCAAAAATTGAAAACCTAGTAAGTCTTCAACGTCAATTAGCAAACGGATTCTTATCTGAAGCTAAAAAACTAATCAAAGAAGGAAATACTAAAGATGGTGGATTTCAATTGCTAAGAGCTTACAGAAGTTTGCCTAAGAATAAAGCATTGATTAAATTTTTGAGTGAAGAAGGTATCAAACAACTGCTTCAAAAAACCGAAAATCAATACATGCAAGACAACAAAAGAGAAATGCACAAAATTGATGAGGCATTGTACTTTGTTATCGAAGAAAAAAACAATCAGGTTGAATTAACAGATAATGGAATTCAGTACTTATCTGGCGATACAGATGCTGACTTTTTTATTCTACCAGACATTGGAACTGAAATTGCCAATATCGAAAAGAAAAAATTAGAGAAAGACCTTGAAGCCGAAGAGAAAGAAAAATTATTTCAAGACTTCGGGATCAAGAGTGAGCGTATCCATACATTAACACAGCTTTTAAAAGCCTACGCTTTATTCGAAAAAGATGTGGAGTATGTAATCATGGATAACAAAATCATGATTGTAGACGAGCAAACAGGTCGTATCATGGACGGTCGCCGTTATTCTGACGGATTGCACCAAGCCATTGAAGCCAAAGAAAATGTAAAAATCGAAGCTGCTACACAAACTTTTGCAACGGTTACTTTGCAAAATTATTTCAGAATGTACAACAAACTAGGCGGAATGACTGGAACTGCAGTTACAGAAGCGGGTGAGTTATGGCAAATATACAAGCTTGATGTGGTAGAAATCCCTACTAACAGAGGCATTTCTAGAAAAGACAAAGAAGATTTTATCTACAAAACAACTCGTGAAAAATTCAATGCTGTTATTGAAGATGTAACCGAATTGTCAAAAGCTGGAAGACCAGTTCTTATTGGAACAACATCGGTTGAAATTTCAGAATTACTAAGCCGAATGTTGAAAATGCGTGGCGTAGCACACAATGTGTTGAATGCAAAAATGCACAAACAAGAAGCACAAATTGTGGAGGAAGCTGGAAAACCAGGCGTAGTAACCATTGCTACAAACATGGCTGGTCGTGGTACCGATATTAAATTATCACCAGAGGTAAAAGCTGCTGGCGGACTTGCTATTGTAGGTACAGAGCGTCATGACTCGCGTCGTGTAGACCGTCAATTACGTGGTCGTGCAGGACGTCAAGGTGATCCTGGAAGTTCTCAGTTTTATGTATCGCTTGAGGACAACTTAATGCGTTTATTTGGTTCTGAGCGTGTAGCCAAAGTAATGGACCGTATGGGATTACAAGAAGGCGAAGTAATTCAGCACTCTATGATGACCAAATCTATAGAACGCGCTCAAAAGAAAGTAGAAGAAAACAACTTTGGAGTACGTAAGCGTTTGTTAGAATATGATGATGTAATGAATGCACAGCGTGAAGTAGTCTACAAGCGTCGTCGTCACGCCTTGTTTGGCGAACGCTTAAAGCTTGATATTGCAAACATGCTTTATGACACCTGCGAGTTAATTATTGAGCAAAACAAAGCAATAAATGATTTCAAGAACTTTGAGTTCGAATTAATACGTTATTTCTCGATCACATCACCAGTAACCGAAAGTGAGTTCGCCAAAATGAACCCAATGGATCTTACCGGAAAAGTATACAAAGCAACATTAGATTATTATACTGAAAAAACAGCACGTAGCGCCCGTGAAGCGTTCCCGATTATCAAAAGCGTTTATGAAGATCAAAACAATCAGTTTGAGCGCATCGTAGTTCCATTTACGGATGGAATTAAATCTTTGAATGTAGTTACCGACTTAAAAATGGCTTATGAGTCTCAAGGAGCACAACTAGTTGCTGATTTCGAGAAAAATATCACACTAGCCATTGTAGACGAAGCGTGGAAAAAACACTTGCGCAAAATGGACGAGCTAAAACAATCTGTTCAACTAGCCGTGCACGAACAAAAAGATCCGTTGCTAATTTACAAACTAGAGGCCTTTAACTTGTTTAGAGCCATGATTGATAATGTGAACAAAGAAGTGATTTCATTTTTGTTCAAAGGAGATTTGCCAGCACAAGAAAACCAACGCATTCAAGAAGCTATTGATGTAACACCAGTTGAGGATTACACCACTTCAAAAGATGAAATTGTAAGCAGCGAAAGTGCAAATCAAGAAGCCATGCAAACACAGCAACGTCAGGTTACAGAGACCATCACTCGCGACATGCCAAAAATCAATCGCAATGACAACGTAACCATTCAAAACGTGGCCAACGGTCAAACACAAGAAATGAAATACAAAAAAGCCGAAAGCTTAATCGCCTCAGGACAATGGGTATTAGTGAACTAAAACCTTTTATTTCAAGATTCATAAAACTCCACTGCGCAAGTAGTGGAGTTTTTTTATGCTATTTTTTCGGGAGCTATTCCCGCCATACGCTGCAAGCTATTGGGTTTCAAACCCTTTTTCTAGGTACTTTCAGGAGCTTCCTGCGGTCGCTCTGCCAGCACCATAAAAGTGGTTTTCAACCTGCATAGGCTTTGCGCTACTGTCAGGGCTATACCCTAAAACTAACCAAAAAGAAAAAAGAATCATCCAAAAGCAAACTAATCCTCAAAAAATCGAAATGGCTTTCACATCCAAGTAAATACATCAGAAAAGTACACAACAAATTAAAAGTCCGTTTGATGATTTATAACTATTTATTTCTATATTTGAAATTAAATAAAACCTGACTCTTGTCAGATAAAGTCACCCAATTTAGGTGCGATATGTCTGATTTTGTCAGACCTATATACAAGTTAGCGGATATTTTAAAAAAAATGACAGGAAAAATAGAAACAATATTCATTATTGAAAGTTTAGTTAAGGGAGAATTAAAAACAGGAAGCGAAATATTCTATGATACTTTAGAAAAGCATTATAAATACTACCCAGAAACTGAAAATAAGCTAAATATTAAACTATTCATTATTGACTCTAAAACTGATTTTTTTGAAGTATTAAACTATATAAAAATCAATCTTGATTATTTGAAACTTGGTATACTCCTACATTTTGAAATGCACGGAGGAAAATCAAGTGGATTAGAATTATCAAATGGAGAGAATGTAGAATGGGAAGAACTCACTGAATTTTTAAATTATACAAATCTCAAAAGTAGAAATCAGCTTTTCGTTTGTATGGCTACTTGTTTTGGAAGGTCACTTTATAAAGCGATTAATATAAAAGAAACAAGTCCATTTAGCGGATATATTTCTGCAAGTAAAGAAATTAGTCCTCAAGAAATTTTAGATGATTATCGAATTATTTATGAAAATCTACTTCAAACACATAATTTAGTAGAAGGCTATAAAGATTTAGAGTTAAAAAATCCAAATTCAAATTTTTATTATAAAGACACTGATTCTGTCTTTAAAGATTTGATAAATTATACTTTCCAAAAAATGGAAGTTAATGAAGAATTAAAAA
>NZ_QKNZ01000081.1:0-15698 GCF_014156605.1 Flavobacterium sp. SOK18b | reverse complement strand
CATAGTCACAGTGTTCAAGTCGTATCTATCTATTTATCTTAGTAGGCGAGAGGATGATTGATTACTATTTCTTAAAGGGAAAAAAACGAATACTCGTTTTTCTGCAAAGTTCTTTAAGCTTCATCTATGGTACAAATATACAAAACCTATATTTAACAGTCTATAGATTACATAATTTTAGTATATTTTTAAATTACAGTTTTAATTTTAGATATCTATAGTTGATGCGTTAATTAGTTTAAGTACTGATAATAAGTGGATTATAAGTTTTTAATATTTGATAAAATGTATTTCAAAAAGCTTATTTTGCTGTTGGTCAGAATCATAGCATAAGAATTAAAACAGGTATCCACGATAAAAGTATGAAAAATTAAAATCTGTGTTCCTAAACTCTTGCGAAGCAGCTTATCTAATAGGCCTTTAAAAAAAGTTAAAACCAATTAAACCAAATTTACGTACATAATTTATGAATTGTTCCTGCTCAAGATTATTGAATTTGATTATTTTTACAAGACAGGTACTATTAAAGTTTACACTAATACGATATTTACTTGCTTATGAATTACGCTTCCAATAAAAAAAACAGTGCTATTTTAGTTTTTGCTAAGAGTGCTGCATTGGAGGGTAATTCCAAAAAATTTGGAAGGTCTCGAGATAAAAACTATTTAATTTGGAGTGCTCTCAATAAAAAGGTAATTGATATTTCGCGCAAGTCTAACATTCCTTATTTTGTTTATGACGAGTCGGTACAAAAAGGATCCACTTTTGGAGAAAAAATTACTGAGGCTATACAATCTATATATGCTAAAGGATTTGATTCTGTAATTGTATTAGGTAATGATTGTTTAGAACTGCAGCTTACACATGTGCAACTAGCTCATTCAAAACTTCAAGACAATGACTTTATTATAGGTCCTGATTATAATGGAGGTGCTTACTTAATTGGTATTTCAAAGCAGATTTTTCAACGTACTGCATTTGAGAGTATCAAATGGCAAACTCAATCAGTACTGAAAAATCTATTAGCGTATTGTGACAGCACAACTACCTATTTACTCCCTCGATTATACGACCTTAATGATACTGCTACCTTTCAAAAAGTTTTAAATAAGTTAGAGTTTAAGAGTCGCTTAAAAATCTATTTACAAACTTTACTATATCAAGAACAAGAAAGCTATTTCTTTCTTCAAAGCTTACTAACTTCATTTAACAATTCGTTTGTAAAGTACAGAGGTCCCCCGCAATTGATTTATTAGTAATTCATTGTACAATAACCTTAAGTAACTTTAACAACTTCAAATGAAAAAACTTTTTATTTGGTGTATGCTATTTGCTATCACCATAATTCATGCACAACAAGACTTAACTGTGCAAATTGTCGATGCACAAACCAATGCAGTAGTACCATCGATAACAATTTCAATTTTAAATAAGTCCCAAAACAGTAGCATATCACAAGTTTCGAACTCGAAAGGGAACGTGATTTTTAAAAATATATCATCACTTGATGGCTATCAAATTAACTTTTTGGGAAACCAAGAATACGCAGCGCAAGAATCTAAATTATTTGATATTCGATCGAATCAAAATGCGATTATTGAAATTCGCCTCAACAAAAAATCTGCTAATGAATTACAAGAAGTACTCGTTACTGGTAAATCAAATACTAAAATAAACAGAAGAGATGCAGAGGTTTCGTTTGAATTAAAAGCTAAGGAAATAAGTGAAATTCCAATTGAAGGTCGAGATATAACCAGAGTTTTATATCGTTTGCCCAATGTTACTCAAGCGACAGGTTTTTTCCCCGAGTCTCCAAATGTGAGTATTAATGGCGCAAATGGTTTGTATACTTCCTATCTTATTGATGGGATGGACAACAATGAACGTTTTTTAGGTGGTCAAAAATTTGCAATAACGTCAGGATTTGCAAAAGATGTAACGGTACTAACTAGTAATTTTTCGGCAGAATATGGTCTAACGGGAAGCGGTGTTATTGACGTGACAACAAAGTCAGGGTCAAATACATTTACTGGGGAAAGCTATTTTATTACACGTCCTGGACCAGCAATTGATGGTAAATCTAGTTTTGCACAGCGTGATTTATCAGGAAATCAAGTTAAAGATGGCTTTGCGCGCTATCAAGCCGGTGGTGCTGTTGGAGGTGCATTTGTAAAAGATAAAACCTTTTACTTTTTTAATTTTGAACATACAACTGACGTAAAAGATAATTTGTTAAACGTACCTGATTTAGGTATTGCAAGCACCATAAGAGGAACAAATACATTCGATTATTTCTCAGCTAAAATTGATCAAATTTGGAATCCTAACTTTAAATCGTCGTTGCGCGCCAATGTTGGACTTGTCAATATTGAAAATCAAGGCGGTGGGTTAAATGGTGGTGTAAGTTTCCCATCAGCAGGAAATAGTCAACTTCGTAATAGCGCTTTAATTAGCTTAAAAAATGCTTATACAATCCAACAAATTAGTGCAGAAACTAATGTGCAATACAGCCGCTTTAGATGGGATTATTCTAATGCAAATAATGGTCCAGCTCCACAAGTAGTTGTTCTTAATCCTAATGATGAAACTATTGCTGTATTAGGAAATCCAGGTTATAATTTTGATGCTTTGGAAAACACGATACAACTACAACAAAAATTCAAGTATTACACTGATAAGCATACTATTAAATTTGGTTTCGGATTAATCAGCGCAAATCATGAATTGTTAGGTGGTGGAAATCCAAATGGAAATTATACCGTAAAACTTACTTCCGATCAAATTAACACCCTTAGAACTTCAGGTGTTGGCAGTTCTTTAAATATTGAAGATATTCCATCAAATGCATTGGTTACCAATTACAATGTGGAGTTGAGACCAGCCGTTTTTGGTACCACACAAAATGTTTATTCTGCTTACATCGAGGATTTATGGTCGGTAAATCAAAAACTGAATCTAGTTTTAGGTTTACGCTATGATTATGATAATTTATCAAAAGGTGGAGCGGAAAAGGGAGATTTCAATAATCTAGCGCCACGTTTGAACTTGAATTATAAACTTAACGAAAACAGTAGTTTACGAGGAGGATATGGAATAGCTTTTGACAAAATTAATTATGCCATATACAGTGATGCGTTACAACAAAATACAACTTCAATTTCTTATGCTAAACAACTGCAACAGTTTATTGATTTAGGAATTTTACCATCAAATACCAATATTAATGCTATTACCTTCAATGGTAACATTTCAGCTAATGTCGCGTCGGTACCTTATTTACAAGGGCCATCAGGAGCTTCATTACAAGGACAGAGAGAGAATGCATTTTCAAACGAACGCCGAATTTTAAATCCAAATGGATACGACAATCCATACACACATCAGTTTACATTAGGATATCAAACACAAATCAACGAAGACAAATTGTTCTTTGCAGATTTTGTGCACAATCGTGGAGAAAATCAATTCCGACTAAGAAATCTTAACGCAGCAGCAGCATATACGATTGATCCCAATAATGTTGTAATTAGAACGCCTGAGCAAGCTGATGCTTCAAGACCAATTCCAATCAGCAATAGTTCCGCTACAATAAATGGTGAAACGCTTACGGGTGTTGCTCGAAATGTAGTTGTAAGTGAAACAGAAGGTAAATCGAGATATTACGCATTAAGTTTGAATTTGCAAAAAACGAGAGGACTAGACAACTATGCCTATCGCTTAAATTATACTTTATCATCTTTAAAAAATGATACAGAGGACATCAATTTTAGAGCATCAGATAGTAATAATTTTGGTCGCGAATGGGGACCTTCTATAAATGATAGAACCCACAACTTAAACGGAATATTTAACTATTATCCTTTAAAAAGCACTTCTGTGACGCTAGCTGGACTGCTTCAAAGCGGTCAGCCAATAAATAGAATCCCACTTGGTTTTGGCACTACTGATTTAAATGGCGATGGAGCTTCTTTTGGCGATTCGTACGTAGGAAACAGCGACCGCTTTCCGGGGGAAACTAGAAATAATGATCGATTACCGTGGAGTGTAAATTTTGATTTAGGAATTCAACAAAAAATAAATTTGAATGCTAATAATTCAATTGAAATACGAGCAGACATATTTAATATCTTTAATGCTGAAAACTTAAGCGGATACAGCAACAATGCGACTCAAAGTAATCAAATTCAAGGAGGATCGGTAGCAAGCGGATTGTTTACAAAACGAAATGCCGCTCCGCCTAGACAATTTCAGTTTGGCGTTAGCTATAAATTTTAATCAACCGTCAAAGGGTTCATTGTATGATGAGCCCTTTTAAAAAAAATATAATGAAAAAAATTAGCTTATTTTTAATTTTACTGATACTAGCATCTTGCTCTAAGAAAAAAGAAGAGGTGCAAGAGAATTTCTCAAAACTCCCTTGGTCTACAATTGAAAAACAAGCCAAAGGAAAAGAAGTTTCCATGATCATGTGGATGGGAGATGCCAAAATAAATCAGTATATGAAAAATTATATCGTTCCTAAAGTCAAAAAAGAAAACGGCATTAATTTACAAATAATTGATGGACAAGGATCAGCTGTTGTTCAACTCCTCATGACAGAACAACAAGCTAACAAGACTGAAAGTGATATTGACTTGATGTGGATCAATGGAGAGACATTCTATCAATTGAAACAAATTAATGCGCTTTTTGGTCCTTGGACAAATTTAGTTCCCAATGCTAAATATATCGATTTTAAAAATCCATTTATTGGTACTGATTTTCAACAACCTATTAATGGATTTGAAATGCCTTGGGGAAATGTTCAATTAACTGTTATTTACAACAGTAAAAAAGTCCAAAATCCACCACAAACTAGAGCAGATTTGTTAACATTTGTCAAGAAAAACCCTGGTATATTTACATTTGATAATCAATTTACGGGCCTCACTTTTTTAAAAGGGCTTTTAATTGACATCTCAGGAAGCAAAGAAGAATTGTCAGGACCATTTGATGCAGTAAAGTATCAAAAATACAGCACTAAACTTTGGGCTTATATCAAAGAATTAAAACCATACTTGTGGAGACAAGGCAGTGTTTTTCCTGAGAGTGTAGCTCAAACACATCAGCTTTTTGCAAATGGAGAACTTTGGTTTACCATGAGCAATAACGACGCTGAAGTTGACAGTAAAATTCAAGAAGGACTTTTTCCAGAAACAACACAGGCTTATGTACCTACTTTTGGGAGTATTCAAAATTCACATTACATAGGAATTCCTGCTAATAGTGGAAATAAGGCTGCTGCAATGGTGGTAGCAAATGCTTTAGTGTCCGTTGAGGCTCAAGTAAAAAAAATGAATCCAACGGTTTGGGGTGACGGAACAATTTTGGATCTTAGCAAGTTATCTCCGCAAGACAAGGCTAAATTTGAATCTATACCTGCCAGACTGAAATCCCCAAAACGAACTGAAATCCAAGATAAAGCACTTAAGGAACTAGCCCCTGAATACATGGTCAAATTAGCCGAAGATTTTAGAAAAAATATAATTAACAATTAATTTGAAGAACACCACAAACATAGTAAAGTTCAAAAGAATCGTATTTGTACTGCTAGCTGGAATACCAGTTTTAGCTGTGATTCTCTATGCTTTTTTGTACAGTATCGGGATTTTTGGTGTATTGAATAATGGCCTGAGTAGTAATGCTTGGGCTTTAGTACTAACGGATATTTCTTTCTGGAAAAGCATTGCTTTTAGTATGTATATTGGAATTACAAGTGTGTCAGTTAGTAGTATACTGTCATTTTTACTTGCTTACTGGTGGAGAGAAAATTTTAAAAGTGGGATTTTAAGTGTTGTCATTTATTTACCACTTTGTTTTCCTGCAACGGTTATGGCTTTTTTTATGTATCAAATGTTGTCACAATCAGGATTCGTATCTAGAATTGCGTTTTTATTTGATTTCACGGAAGGGATATCGACATTTCCAGAGTTTATAAATGATCCTTTTGGAATCGGTATTATACTGACAATGGTTGCATTAATTTCTCCATTCTTTATCTTATTGTTTTCAAATACATTTCAATCAGAAAAAATTGAAGAACTATCTGCAATAGCGGCAACATTAGGGGCTTCGAAAAAACAAATAATTAGTCGAATTATAGTACCAACATTATTCAAAAAAAACGCTACGTCGTTACTACTTTTTATAGTATTTGTAATGGGAAATTACGAGGTTCCATTGCTTTTAGGTCGTCAAAATCCCCAAATGATTGCTGTAGCAATTGTGCAAAAAATACAACGCTACAATCTTTACGATATTCCAAAAGGTTATGTAATGAGCATTATTTACGTTGGACTTTTACTTGTAGCATTGGGTATCATTGCTTTTAAAAACCCACAATTTTTTAAAACAAAAGACAACAATGATTAAAAAAATCCTACAATATCTCTTCATAGTTTCAATAGGTTTTCCCCTATTGTTTCTTTTATTTTTGTCTTTGGGCCAAAAATGGGTTTTTCCTCATATTTTGCCTGATGTTATTTCAATTGCGAATTGGAGCATAATTTTTAACACCGAAACGAATTTCTTATCGCTATTTGCAAACTCAGTTTTACTATCGCTAACTGTTGCGGCATTCACTACAGCTTTTAGTTTTTTGATTTCAAAAGCTATAGCGTATAGCAATAATAAGACAATCTATCTTATTATTGCATATGTGCCTTACTTACTCTCTCCAGTTATAATGGCGGTTTTATTTCATTATTTTTTTATTGTTACAAATTTAACCGGAACACTTATTGGTGTTATGATAGCACAATTTTTAGTCGCTTTCCCTTTTGGGATCATTATTTTTATGAGTTTTTGGGACTCTAAAATAAAGGCTATTGAGGAGTTAAGTGCAACCTTGGGGAGTTCATCAAATCAAACTACCATGAGGATAATTTTACCGTTATCAAAAAATATCATGCTACTTTGCTTTTTTCAAATTTTTTTAATCTCTTGGTTCGAATATGGTTTAACAACGATTATTGGTACCGGAAAAGTAAAAACTTTGACTTTGAGCATCTTTAAATTTATCAATGAAGCCAATGTTTTTTATGCAGCATTTGCTTCTGTATTGTTAATTATTCCTCCGATGTTTTTAGTTTACTTGAATAAAAAAATGTTATTTTTTATCGAAAACAGTGCTACTCAATGAAAATCCTACAAGTAAAAAACATATCCAAAAAATTTGGTACAGAAATCATTCTATCAGACGTAAACCTAACTTTAGAAAAAGGAAAAACGTTAAGTCTTTTAGGAACTTCAGGAAGTGGCAAAACGACACTTTTAAAAATAATTGCTGGTTTGGAACATCAAGATGATGGAAACTTGTTTTTAAATGAAATGGAAATTAGCCACGCCAAACCACAAGAAAGACAGTGTGTATACTTATATCAAGAGTCCTTACTGTTCCCGCATTTAAATGTTTTTGAAAATATTGCTTTTGGATTGCGGATTCGAAAAGAAAAACATGAAATAATACAGCAAAAAGTAGATGCAATTTTAGAAATGATCGATTTAAAAAATCATTCAAATAAAATGACAAATCAGTTATCTGGTGGTCAAAAACAACGTGTCTCATTTGCTCGTGCCATAGTTATAGAGCCTACCGTATTATTACTTGATGAGCCTTTTGGAGCTCTGGATAGTGCTACGAGAAAACAAATGCAAATCCTATTTAAAGATCTTGTTACAAAAATGAATGTTTCATCGATTTTTGTGACACACGATCTAAAGGAAGCGATAATTATGGGAGACAGCATCGGGAAAATTGAAAAAGGTAGGTTAATTCAATACCAAGATAAAACTGCTTTTTTTAATGATGAAAATTCTGGTGTTCAAAATGAAATTGATTTTTGGAAACAATTGAACATATAAATTAAAAACGACTTATGAAAACAGTAATAGCTGCAGTAGTTTCAAACGGAATTGAGGGATTAGAAAAGTACTTTGTTTCAAGCGATCTCGTGCAATATACATTTTTAGAAATAACAAAAGAGTTTAGCCCTGATCTAGATTTATATCATTTGCTCATAGTGCCCAATGGAAGTGATCACATTGCCATGCATAAAATAAAAGATAAAGTGTTAACTTTTTTAAATAATGGGAATACATTATTTTGCTTTGATGGTTGGTTTACAAATTGGCTACCTAACAACCAATGGGTCATGAATACTGATTTAAAAAGTATTGATCAACGCTATACCGTACAATCAGACCAATATAATCTTTTAGAAAATGTTACAATTGACGACCTGATATACAATAATAATATAAGCGGTTGGTGGTCATGCGGATACATCGAAGCAGCTCAAGAGGCTGAAATCATCCTACAAGATACTTGGAACAGGCCCATTGTAGTTTTTGATGAAAAGTCTACAAAAGGAACTATCTTTATGACAGCAAGTGGGCCATTAGGAGATATTGGAATTACCACTAAAACCAATACCTATCTCAATAATTCGCTTGCACAATTATATCAAAATGCTCTATTTCTTGTGGCCAAAAAAATTAACTTTTAATACAACCCCAAAACATGAAAAAGATCGGATTAATTTTTAATGGAGTTTGGAGCCATTACTCATTTGCAACTGCTCCAAAATATGCAGCTTTGGTTAAGCTCATTTATGTGTATGACTTATCTGAAAAGATAATTGATAATTTGGACGCTATTATTATTCCTTTTCAATCCAATCATACTGAAATTGCAAAACATAAAGACTTGCTTTATTCCTTTTTAGCAAAAGGAAAAAAAATTGTAGTTGAAGGAGATTCTTCCGCCAATTGGCTAGATGCAACTTGGGAAGACCGACCGGTAAATAATTATTGGTGGGTAGATGATCCAAACAATCCGCCAGTATCAATAACTGATTTTTCGCATCCTGTTTATCAAGGGCTTTCACCTCGACACGCATGTTGGCATACGCATGGTGCCTACATCACAATTCCTGATGGTGCAACGGTTATCCAAAGAAAAGATGAAAAAGATATTATTACCTGGCAAACAAGTCAATATGGTGGCATTTTATTGGCTACTACTTTAGATCCCATTGTAGAACACGGAATTCAGCAAATAACTCATTTGGACAATTATGTTGACAAATTGATATATTGGCTCACTGGAGAAAATGTCACAGGTGCGTTTGAAGTTTCAAAAGAAAAGTACGGAGTAGAAGCAGATTTAATTACAGATTTACATGAATAATTCCTTTAATCACATTCAATCGATCTATTGGGTTTTTACACAATTGTGTAACGACGACTGTGAGCATTGTTACAATGATTCAAGTCCTTTCGGCAAACGAATTAGCGAAAAAGATTGTCTTGACATTATAAATAATCTTCCTGAAAAAGTTGACCGACTTATTCTTAGTGGCGGAGAGCCGCTAGCAGATATTAAGTTATTGCACACCATTTTAGATGCTATTAGATCAAAATATGGTCAGTCGATACAAATAATGCTACAAACTAATGGAGATTTATTAAATATCGAAAAACTAATCACTTTAATCGAAAAAGGTGTACAACGTTTTGACATAGCGAGTATTGATAGATACCATAAGAAAGCAGGCGGTAGATTAATGGAATTAGCAGGTATTTTTGAAAGTTGTGGTGTAATGGGTACAGAGAAAGATCCATTGATTGAGGGTGGACATTACCTTGCAGAAAACCCGCTCAGTTGGGGATATTGGGGAGCTAGCGAAGATATGTGGCTGGGCGGAAATTGGGCACGAGGGAAAGCTTTGAAAAACAATATTTATCTAAAGGATCCAACACATAATTTTTGTTCCATACTTTCTGGAGCCCGCAATTTTCTTGGTGGTTATGATGATATTCCACAAGAAATTAGCATCCAGTTATGGAAAATTAATCCTTGCTGTCCTGGTACTCATTTCCCTATGGGTGACGCACGCAAACAAAAAGTTGCAGCAGTACTCGAAAAAGCATCTCAAAGCGCGGTATTTAGAATGTTGAACGAAGGAAATCCTCTTAAAATGGGCATTTCACTTGGTGTAACCGAGGAGGCTGCGGTGATAAAGAGCCAAGAAATGCAAAATATTTGCTTGTATTGTGATGAATTCTTAAAATGTCATAGAAATGAAATTTTTGACTCAAATGGCATAAAGACGATATCGTAAGCTATTATTTGTACTCTAATCAAACAATTTTTAGTTTAGAAAACGGGAAGTTTTATTTATCAAAAAATAAATTTAAAAGACGTAAAATTTAACAAAAGAGTAAGCAATTTGAATTAAGGGTTAAATCCTGAAATTAGGAAGTTTATTTGGTAGTTGAAACATATAAAAGTTACTTAGTGATGAGTTGCTTTTTAGTATCGATTTGAATCTAATGGCCTTATGATTCGAATTTAAGTTAAATTAGTTTTACAGAAATACAGCTTTATAGAAATGTAGCTTTATTGAAATGTAGCTTTATTGAAATATAGTTATCTATAATACTATTTTTAAATTATCAATTAGCATTAAGAGTTCCTGTACTTTATGAATCTGCGCCTAAACTATTTAAATAATCAATCATGACTTGTCGTATAGATTTAGGTTGGCTGTTGATTCTTTTTGTTTGAGGCGTTTTTTCCAAATTTTCTAATGGTGTCATTGTTAGATAAAGGTTTTCGTTTGCTCGATTCCATAATCCAAATATGTACTCCACTCCAGGTTCAATAACGATACGTTCTTTGAAGGTAACTGTTCCTGCGTGCAAAGGACTATCAGGATGGTATTGATTTTCATTGATAGTCAGCTTAAATTTTAATTCATTAGTATCAACATCAGTTTGAACATAACTTGATTTTATTTTTTTCGGGGCTTTGATTTCATCTTTAAATTCTCTCAAATAACTTAAATGTTCATAAGCATAGATATAATTGTTAGGACCATTTCTAAAAAGTAGAATTAGATTTTCATTAGCAATTTTTTCTAAGGCTCTTATTAATTTGATATAGGATTCTTTGCCGAGCTGATCCCAATATTTTTTACCTAGTTCTATAAAATTAATTCCAAGGGAGGTACTTAATACCTCTCTCTCAAAATTGTTAAGGTTATTCCAGTTTTTGTTTTCAATAGCTTGCTCAAATTTTTGCTTCAATTTTTTTTGCGCTTCTTTTTTTTCTTGAATCACTTTCTTTTCCTCAAGTTGTTTACAAATTACACATTTAAAACCTGAATGGGAGTTCCTTTGTCTTTTTACTTTTGTAATTTCAATGTATCTAGTAATACTATTAATTGTTTGCTTTTCATACTTGGTACAGTGGTCGCATAAAAAATCGAAGGATAATTCGCTATAACTTGCAATAATTTTTTTTAAGTCAGTTAAACCAATACCAAAAGTATTTGCTACTTGTTTTGGATAATGTAAAATTTCATTTTCCTTGAACTCCCAATAATATTTGATAATTTCTTTCTCTGTTTCTGAGCAGTTTTCAGAAATGAACACCTTAAGATTGGCGATTTTTGTGTTTTGATCTTCCATGTCGTGTTATTAAAAAAAAGCGTGGAACTGTTACTTATTAGCACTATAGGTATCGCCAAACACCCGCACACCAAATAAGAACAGCCCACGCTAGGCATGGGCGTCTTAGTTTTGATATTAGCGTGCTATTATAATTTGGCGATTTTATAGTACTAATTCAAAAGCTAAACACTTTGAGTTATTTTATTTTAAGTAATTATCTATACAGAATAGGCATTGTTTTTTGTTAAAAGTCTACAGTTAAATCCTTGAATTTAATAATGTAAAATAAGCTATTTTTTTGAATTTAAACAAGTGAATTTCTTAATGCATTATTCACGATTTCTTTCATACTGATTTCATTTTGAAAAGCCTTTAATTTTAATTTTTTGTAGATCTCTTTCTCAATGTAGAATGAGAATTGTACTTCTTCTATTTCCTTAGTGGGAACAGGTACAATTTTTTGAATTTTGTTTTGTTGATTGTTAGACTTGACCTTATTTATCAAGTCATTCATGCTTTCTGATTTCATCGTTATAGATTTATAGATTTATATGTTACTATAATTGTAGCTTACTACAATTATAGTAACAAGAGTAATATTTCTTTTGAGAGTTGGTCTAATTGTCGTTGAGCGTTTCTATCGTTTGCAACCCCTTGTAAAACAACGGACCTTGTAAAAGCAACTAAATCACTGATGTGCGTTTTTGCAATGGGTACCTTATATTCCTCTAAGCCAATTAAGATATCTAACGTTAATGTAGTATTGGGCTTGATCATATTGAATACCACAAGAGTGGCATTAGTTTTCTGTTCGAGTTCAATAAGTTTTAAAGTGCTTTTAATAGCTAACAAATCCAGAATTCCGGCTTTTGTTGGAACAAGTATCAGATCTGCTATATTGATCAATTTTGGTAAATGATTGGATAGGTAAGGAGGAGTGTCGATAAAAACAAAATCATACTCTAGGTTTAAAATAGTATTTATATCCTCGACAAATGGAATGATATCGAAACTAGTAATGATCTCTTTCAATTGGCTCAAACTTCCTTGTGAGTCGAAATCGAGTACCGCAACTTTTGAGCTTTTAGCTATATTCTGAGCGAGATTAAAGGTAAGTGTGCTTTTACCAACTCCGCCTTTTTGATGGGTTATTAAAATTATTTTTGGCATGGGTTTTAAATATTTGATTATGTTTTTCTGTTGGTGCTGGTACTCTTTCTCTTCTTCTTTTTATCAGCGTCAGCAATTGCGTAATTTTCAAACTCAGAAGCGCTTTCTTGAGTCACTATTTCATCATTTGGGAAATCATTTAATGTTTGAGTTGTTTTTCCCTTTAAGGCCGCAGAATCTTGGACCACTTTTATGGTATTCCATTGTTGATGCTTATCAACCGCTGCTGCGAAGTTTGTTTGATTTGAATTAAGTACTTTATTTAAATCATATTTCTCTTGAGGGCTCCCATTTTTTAGGATATTTTGGTTTTTAAATTTTTCAAGCTCTTGGCGCTGGTATTTAAAATGTTCATCAAATGTTTTTTCATTCATATCAATCCACTTTACTCGATCAAATCCCACTTGATATTCATTGTCGCCAATAGTTCTATTAGTTAGTTTTTCATTGCAAGTAGGGCTTAATTTCAATTTTTGTGTCTTATCTTTCCTTGATACAATAAGGTGTATATGGGATTGAAGACCTTTTTTAAATGTGCCAGACTTTACACTCTTATCAGCTACTTCCTTATCAGTCCCTTTAAATTTTCTAAAATGCTCAATCTTCCCAAAATAAACCAAATCAGCCCCGCTTTGAACTCCTTTATCTTGTCGGTTAAAGTTTAAGGCGTAATTGTCCATTACTTTTCTACCATAATCTCTAATGAGTCTGTTATACTCATCTAATTCCATCAAAGATAGATCCCAAACACTTTTTACATTATTTTTTCCAGATGCTAAAAAAGCAATGTGTTGGAGTTCATTCGTACTAAAAGAAATGGTAGGTGCAAAATATTTAGCGTCATTGGCTCCCAGTTTTTTTTTATTTGAATCAATATGACTAATTACTTCAATTGTGCTAATGTTTGTCTTTAATGCATCAAAGAATCCTTGTTTTCGGCTCTCCAACTGTAAAGCTTCATCGCTAGAAGTAGACTTTCTTATACTCATATCTAAGTATTGATTTTCTTTTTCTAAATACAAAGCCAGATTTGAACAACTACCTTTATTGTCTGCTCCAAGTGAACTGTGCGGTTTAGAAATCGGCATTATGAAAACAGAGTTTTAATTTTGTCAATTGCTCCAGATTTATTTTTGTCATCTAATAATAGGCAAAGAATTACTAAAGCTTTTTGGGTTTTTTCTAATTCAGCATTAACAAGTTTGGTTCTTTCCCTATCAGTATTGTTTATTTTATTCAAGAAGTCCAAATATTTTTTTTCAGTAGTACCAATGTTATCTGATTGCTTATTTATTTGTCTTTCAATTAGATCCTTCAATTTATCAATTTCTATTTTTTGTGAATTTTGATAATTAAAAACATCTTGCCTTAACGGTTTCAAAATGTCCCGTTCCTGGACTTTCATAAACGAAACAATTCTTTTATCCAAAGCAGAAACCATTGCCGAAGGATCTTTGTTCACAGCATCTTTTGGATTAATGCCTGTTTTTTTAAAATAGTAGATCATTTCTTCAACTAAAGTGCCGTAATTTAGCCCTAAGCTTTCAGATAACTTTGCAAGCTCCTTATGTGGTTTTTCCTGAATCAAAATACTTTTTTTGTTCATAATTATATTTTTTATAATTGTAAATCAGTTACTTAAGTTCTTGTTTATATTTTCGTTATAAAAGAGTATAAATTTATTTTGTTCAAATTGCCTTGTTTACAGGGCTTGGCCTCGCAGAGCTAGTAAAATAGGGGCCTTTCTGCCCCTGTGCGACTAGCTACTCTTTTAGAGACAATGAGATTCTATTTCCATGGAGATCAGTAAGATCAAATAGATCTATTAGAATTTTTAAATTCTTATTTTTTAGGTACAATTTATTAATCAATTTTTGCTGGTTTGAGAGTATGATTTTTGGTTCTTGATTTATGTTTTGTAAAAAATAATCAGCAATATCATAACCTTTTTCTCTTTGATGGGTAGTTCCATTCTTTTCTAATAAATCTGAAATTTGAATGTCAAATCCTTTACTTTTGAAATGCTCACACTTAGATTTCCAAATTGTAAAAGGACTTCCATTTAATCCATAATTACCTAAATCTGGATACAGAATTATTCTTCGATTTCGCAAAACTTCCATTTTAAAGTCATTTAAACCATTTAAACTTCCGGCAGCTATCCACTTATATTTTTTGAATAGTATGCTCATTATACATGCTGTTTTTTCAGATTCAACGATGGCGACAGTAGTTTCGCAATTATTAATCAAGTGCTCTCCAAAAAAACATTGACTTAAGTTGAAGTTTTTTATTTCTTGTGATTTTATTTTTATCGAATGAATCCAGTTGATGTAGTTAGTTCTTTTTCCAGAAGTATTGTATATAATGACTTTTCCACCTCTAACATTATATTTTGAATCAACCTGCCAAAAAATGGTACCAAAATTCCAGAAATTGGCAGTTCCAATTTTATAGTCAAAAGTCATTTTTTCTACTTCCTGACTATCAAATTTTGATTTTAAGAATTGGATAAAATTGTTTTCGTTGTAATGCATCAATGTGTTTGTTAAATCAGCTTTATCATGAATCGAAATTTCAACTTTTTGAACAAAAGATGGACAAGATTTTATATTCGGAACATAGTGCTGATTGTTATCATTAAAATAAGATCTCGGGGAGTAATGGTAACCACAATTTATTTCCCTATCACATCTACCAACAAGAGGCGAAACGTATTCTTTAGTTTCTAAATCGATATAAAGCACCAACCTTTTTTTATTACAATTAGGACATTTATGTTTAGTTGATTTTTTCTGCAATGAGTATTTATACATAATTTATAGTATTGCATTTTCTTCACTTTCTTCACTTTTCAGTAATAGTAAGGGTTTACAAGGTTTTAAGACTTCATTTTGGCTTCATTTTGACTTCACTTTACATTTTTTTGATGAAATGTTAAATTGCACTTTCTTCACTAATATTGCATAAATAGATACTTTTAAATAATTGTAAATCATATACTTGAAACACAAAGTGAAGAAAGTGAAGAA
>NZ_QKNZ01000080.1:0-14232 GCF_014156605.1 Flavobacterium sp. SOK18b | reverse complement strand
AGAAATTGGAGTTTTTTTTTATTAGTTTTCCTCGTCAGTCATATGTGATTTGGAGTAACCTCGCCATTTTTCAATACAATCTTGAAAATCCTGTGGAAGTTCTGTATCAAAACGCATCATTTCACCAGTTGTAGGATGAATAAATCCGAGTGTTTTTGCGTGAAGTGCTTGCCTTGGTAACGCTTTAAAACAGTTGTCTATAAACTGTTTGTATTTTGTAAATGTAGTTCCTTTCAATATCAAGTGACCTCCATAACGCTCATCATTAAATAAGGGATGCCCAATATGTTTCATATGGGCCCGAATTTGATGTGTACGTCCAGTCTCTAGCTGACAAGCTATTAAAGTAACGTATCCAAAACGTTCTAATACTTTATAATGCGTTACAGCTGGTTTCCCAATTTCAGGATCAGCAAAAACGGCCATTTGCATACGATCTTTCAAATGTCTAGCTAAATTTCCTTCTATAGTACCGCTATCCTCTGCCACATTGCCCCAAACAAGAGCAATATATTCTCTTTCTGATGTTTTTGCTTCAAATTGCTTGGCAAGATGCGTCATGGCAGCCTCAGTCTTTGCAATGACTAACAAGCCTGATGTGTCTTTATCAATTCGGTGAACAAGTCCAGGACGTTCACTACTATTCATAGGCAAATTATCAAAATGATGGGCTAATGCATGAACTAAGGTTCCAGTATAATTCCCATGACCAGGATGCACTACCATTCCAGGTAATTTATTGATCAACAATAAAGTATCATCTTCATAAACAATATCAAGCGGAATATCCTCTGGAATAATATGATTTTCATACGGAGGATGAGAAAGCATAACCCGTACCACATCATGTGCCTTAACTTTGTAATTTGACTTAACCGTGGCATCATTTACAAAAATATTACCTTCACTGGCTGCTGTTTGAATTTTATTTCGGGTTGCATTTTGTATTAAACCCATCAAGTATTTGTCAATTCTTAAAGAGGCTTGCCCTTTAGGAACTTCAAACCTAAAATGTTCAAATAATTCGTCTTCTAAATCTATTGTATCTATATTATTGTTCATCAACTGGTATTTCTTCTATTGGTGCCGCAAGGGTATCTGCAGCGCTTTCTTCTTCTTCAAAACTCATTTTTCCATCTCCCAAGACCAAGTCAATTTTGGACGATTTAAGCACTCTATCACCTGCTTTCAAATTCCTTCCTTTATAACGCATCTCCAGCACCATATCTTTCCCTAGATTTGGCACATAAGTAACAGTCCCTTCATCAAGTCCAAGTGCTTTTAAAGTAGGAACAGCTTCGCGATACGTTTTATTAACTAAATCAGGAATTCGCACAGATGAATATCCTGAAGTATTAATTTTTATATAAATTTTTCTACCTACTTTCACCTTAGTACCTGGTGTAGGGTCCTGTTCTACAACACTAAACTGAGGAAAATCACTTCTATAATCAACACTGTCTAATAGTTCATAATCTAGATCAAGCTCATCGAGTTTTTCTTCTACTTGTTCCTCGGTTAATTTTCTTAAATCTGGAACCGAAATTTCATTACCGTGATCTGTGGTAAATGTAAGCCAATGCATGAATAAATACACTAAAGCAACAAGAATCCCAAGTGCTAAAATTACTTGAACAACAAAAACACGACTGGTAAGATACTTACGTAAACTCATAAAATAATTTTTAATTGTGGCAAAGATAAAGCTATTTCGTTTCAAAAAAAATGATAATTTTGTTTAATCGTTTTTAGGAATTATACGCGCTATTTTTTTGGAGCTTATTCCCGCTATACGCTTGTATCTTTGCTTTTTTAAAGAAAAAAAACAAAGGATACCGCTGCTATCGGGGCTAAAACAAATCATAAGCTGTCTTACCTTTTTTAAACAAAAAACACATCACTTAAAACTGAATAAAATGAAAAATATTGCCATCATCATGGGCGGATATTCTAGCGAATATAAAATATCACTTATCAGCGGAAACGTTGTATACCAATACCTTGACAAGACAAAATACAATGGCTTTCGCATCCATATTTTTAAAGAAAAATGGGTTTACGTTGACGCAAATGATGCTGAATTTCCAATAGATAAAAATGATTTTTCAGTAACTGTTGCAGGCAACAAGATTACTTTCGACTGTGTTTTCAATGCCATTCACGGCACACCTGGCGAAGACGGATTAATGCAGGCCTACTTTGAACTATTGCACATCCCGCAAACTTCTTGCGATTATTACCAAGCCGCATTAACGTTCAATAAACGCGATTTACTGTCGGTTTTAAAACCATATGGTATAAAAACCGCTACTTCTTACTATTTAAACAAAGGCGATGTCATCAATACGGATGAAATCGTTGCTAAAGTTGGTTTGCCTTGCTTTGTAAAACCTAATAAAGCGGGTTCTAGCTTCGGAATTTCCAAAGTGAAAACTGCTGCCGAATTGCCTATCGCAATTGAAGTCGCTTACAATGAAGATAACGAAATCATCATCGAAAGTTTCCTTGACGGAACTGAGGTTTCTGTAGGTGTTATCAATTATAAAGGAACAGTGACCGTTTTACCGATAACCGAAATCGTTTCAGAAAATGATTTTTTCGATTATGAAGCCAAATATTTAGGTAAATCACAAGAAATCACACCGGCAAGAATCTCAGATGAAATGACACAAAAAGTAAGTGATATAGCAAAACGCGCTTACGAAGTACTCAAAATGAAAGGTTTCTCTAGAAGCGAATTTATAATTGTAAATGAAGAACCACACATGCTTGAAATGAATACTATTCCTGGACTTACAACTGAAAGTTTGATTCCGCAACAAGCCAAAGCTGCAGGAATTTCATTGGAAGATTTGTTTACTAATGCGATAGAATTAGCTTTAAATAACTAACTTTCCATTATGACAGAAATCTTTGAATGGAACCGATTATTATACAATGATCTACCAGAATCCTTTCTTTTAGAAGTCATTTTCCGTTCTACCATAATGTTTTCCGTTTTGCTATTGACATTAAAAGTAGCTGGCAAACGGGGTGTGAAACAATTATCCGTATTTGAAACGGTCATCATTATTGCATTGGGATCAGCAGCCGGAGACCCTATGTTTTATGAAAAAGTTGGTATCATTCCACCGATAACCGTATTTCTGGTTATTATCCTTTTGTACCGATTAGTAACTTGGCTCACCGGAAAAAGTAAACGCTTTGAAGAGTTTATAGAAGGAAAAACCGAATGTATCATCAGCGAAGGGAAATTTTCAATCGCTACTTTCAAAAAGGAGAGCCTGGCACAAGATGAATTCTTTTCGGAACTTCGATTAAAATCAATAGAGCATTTAGGACAGGTTAAGAATGCATTTATGGAAACAAGTGGAGAGATTAGTGTTTTCTATTACGAAGACCACGAAGTCCAGCCAGGATTACCAATTTTGCCTTTTTTATTCAAATTAAAAAGTAAAAAAATCCCAATAGAAGGTATGTATTCCTGTACGTTTTGCGGCAACACAGAAAGTCATAAACCAGGTAGTGCCCTATGCAGTATTTGTACAAAATCTGAATGGGTTGAGGCCATACAAACTATCCGAAAAACCTAGTTCAACCCAAAGAAAATCATTTTGATTTAATTATAACTTGTAAAATGAGAAAAGCCATATTCCCGGGTTCATTTGACCCAATCACTTTAGGACATGAAGACATCATCAAAAGAAGCTTACCCTTATTTGATGAAATAGTTATTGCGATTGGTGTCAATGCCGAAAAAAAATACATGTTCTCTCTAGAAGAAAGAAAAAGATTTATTGAGGAGACTTTTAAGGATGAACCTAAAGTTTCAGTAATTACCTATGAAGGATTAACAACTGAACTTTGTAAAAAATTGAAAGCAGATTTTATACTGCGTGGTTTACGCAATCCAGCTGATTTCGAATTTGAAAAAGCCATTGCGCATACGAACCGTAGGTTATCAAAAATAGAAACGGTGTTTTTATTGACTGCAGCAAAAACGTCGTATATCAGTTCCAGTATAGTAAGAGATGTGATTCGCAACAACGGGCAATATGAAATGTTAGTTCCAGATGCGGTTCGGATAAAATAATACTTCTGATATCGATATAATTCGTTAAAAATTCACAAAAACAAGTGTTCTAAAAGTAGAAATACATAATTTCCCATAAAAAAAAAAGCCATCAAACATGAGTATAGAAAGAGAATTAAGCAAACGAAGCGGGTCAAAATGTGAACTATGCGGTTCAACTGAGAACCTAAAAGTATATCAAGTTTTACCTACCAAAAAAGGCGGACTTGACGAAAGTATTATGGCTTGTACTACGTGCATTGACCAAATTGAAAATCCAGATAACGTAGATTTAAATCACTGGAGATGTTTAAATGATAGCATGTGGAGTGAACATACTGCCGTACAAGTTGTCGCATGGAGAATGTTAAGTCGTATGCGCAATGCGGGATGGCCTCAGGAATTATTAGACCAAATGTATCTTGATGAAGAAGTTTTAGCTTGGGCGCAAGCTACAGGCGAAGGCGAGGAAGACGAAAACAAAATCATACACCGCGATAGTAATGGAGTAATACTAGAAACAGGAGACTCTGTTGTATTAATCAAAGATTTAAAAGTAAAAGGCTCTAGCATGGTTGCAAAGCAAGGAACTGCTGTACGTAACATTAGACTAGATCATGAAAACGCCGAATATATTGAAGGCAAAGTAGATGGTCAAACTATCGTAATTATCACTCAGTATGTAAAGAAAACTTAGTTTATAGTAATCCGTTTGCAGTAAAAAGTGAACAGGTAAATATATACATCAAACTAAAAATCGTTAACAGTAAACAAAATTTACTATTAACGATTTTTTTACTGAAAACTGCGACTGAGACTGATCCCTATTCTGCTTTACTACTCCTCCTCTTTCTTGATCACCTTTCGAGCAACTTCAATTTTATATTTTTTACCCTTCATTTTTTCATCCTTGATGGCGTGCAATAAATCTTTTACTTTGTTGAATTTTACTGCTGCAAATGAAATAAAATCTTTGACTTCGATAAGACCTAAATCCCCTTTTTCTAATTTTCCTTTCTGAGAAAAGAAGCCTACGATATCTATTTTATTCAATTTATTTTTCTTCCCACCACTGATGTATATAGTTTGAAATTCAGGCGGTTTTGGTAAACTAACAGTATTCTCCACTTTTAATTCCGTCATGGAGTAATCAATATAATCTAGCTTTTTCTCGCTTTCATTGAAAATAATATAAGCGGTACCTGAGTTTTGCATCCTAGCAGTACGTCCGTTTCTATGCGTAAACTCATCTTCTTTTGATGGTAAATGATAATGAATAACGTGTTTCATCTCTGGGATATCAAGTCCACGAGCAGCAAGATCAGTGGTTATTAAATACGTCATACTGCCATTTCTAAATTGTATAAGCGCTCGCTCACGCTCCTCTTGATCCATGCCGCCATGGTAATATGTGGCGTAAATTCCTTTTGCATTCAAAGTATCACTTATTCTTTCAGCAGCGTCTCTATGATTACAAAATACGATTGCAGCCTGTGACTTCAAAGAACAAATTAAGTTAAACAAACTACCCATTTTATCCTTGTCTTTAGAAACAACCATTCGCATAGAAAGATTGGTTTCAACAACATGCTCTGGAATAAAATCCAAAATAGTAGGATTAAGTACACGTGTATATTTAGGTATTTCAATATCTGAAGTAGCCGAAACCAACACTCGTTTATTCAATTTGGTTAATTTCCCAATGATAAATGACATTTGCTCATGAAAACCAAGCTGTAATGATTTATCAAATTCATCTAAAATTAAGGTTTGAATTTTATCAACCCTAAAAGTTCCTCTATCAATATGATCTGCAATTCTACCTGGAGTTCCTATCAAAACAGCTGGTGGATTGCTTAAGTTTTTAATTTCAGTATCTATGGAGTGCCCACCATAGCATACATTTACTTTATAATCAGTACCCATTTTTTTCCAAACTTGTTCTATTTGGAGTCCCAACTCACGGGAGGGAACTAAAATTAAGCATTGCACCGAAAGTATTTCCGGCTGTAGCATTTCAAATATTGGTAGTAAAAAAGCGAGTGTTTTCCCTGAACCTGTAGGAGAAAGTAATAAAATATTATTGTCATTCAGGATAGCATCTTGTGCTACTTCTTGCATTTCATTTAGGCTTTCTATACCTAAATTCAAAAGTATATTGTTGGAGTGGTGCTTCGTATTCATTTTATTCGTTTGTGCAAAGGTAATTTTAAATTGCGACTAATGAATTTTGTCGTTTAAAATTTCGATAATTTCATACATCTGCCCTATTATTAAATATTCCTTTTAGAGATTCTATAAAAAAAGCTAAATTTGAAGCTCTTATATTTACGTAACCATGAAATACTTACACTACTGTTTGCTTTTATGTACCATTTGTTCTTTGGCACAAAATCAAAATAAATACGATACTTTTTTTGAGAAAGGCAATGGAAATCAATCGGCATCCTACCCAGAAACTATTGCGTTTTACAAATTATTAGCAAAAGATTTTCCAACCATTAACATGCAAGAAATGGGGTTAACAGACAGCGGAGAACCGCTGCATATGATTGTTTTTAATGCTGAAAAGCAATTTGATTTTGGAGAAATCCAAAAAAACAAAGCCGTAATCTTGATTAATAACGGTATTCATGCCGGTGAACCAGACGGAATTGATGCTAGTATGCAACTATTTAGAGATTTAGCTTTGGGTAAAATAAAAGCACCCAAAAATACGGTAATTGTTTGTATACCTGTTTATAATATTGGAGGAGCTTTAAATAGAAATTCTACCTCAAGAGCCAATCAAGATGGACCAGAAATATATGGCTTTCGTGGAAACGCAAGAAATTTTGACTTGAATCGGGATTTCATCAAATCAGACACCCGAAATACAAAAAGTTTTGTGAACATTTTCCATAAAATAAAAGCTGATGTTTTTATTGATAACCATGTTAGTAATGGATCTGATTACCAATACAAACTCACTTATATCATGACTCAACACAATAAATTAGGAACTGTTTTAGGTGATTTTTTGAATACAAAAATGATGCCTTCAATTGTAGCTGATTTACAAAAAAAGAAAATTGAAACAACACCGTATGTAAACGCTTTTCAAGACACTCCTGATAAGGGATTTGCACAATTTTTTGAAAGTCCAAGATATGCTACTGGATACACTTCACTATTCAATACTATAGGCTTTGTAGTGGAGACTCACATGCTGAAAAAATATGCAGATCGTGTAAAAGTTACGTATGAATATATGAAATCAACGATTGATTACACCGATGAAAATTACAAAACCATCAAGGAACTGAGGTTAAAAAACGAAAACCAATATGCTCCAAAGAAAAAATACACCTTAAAATGGGAGATTGACACCACTAAAACCGAATCATTCTTTTTTAGAGGTTTTGAAGCTAGCTATAAAAAAAGTGATGTCACCACAGGAAATCGACTTTATTACGATCAAAAAAAACCATTTCAAAAAAACATTCCATATAACAAAGAGTACAAATCTGTAAAAGAAATTACAATCCCAGAAGCTTACATTATTCCAAAAGGTTTTTGGCCTGTAATTGATTTATTAAAAAGTAATACAATAACTTATTCTCAACTTAAAAACGATACTATTATTGAAGTAGAAAGTTATAAAATAGCTGATTTTAAAACTAGCAGTTCAGCCTATGAAGGGCATTATTTACATCGAAATACAACCGTAAACGCTACAATTGAGAAAAAGGCTTTCGCCAAAGGAGATTATTTGATACCTACGCAACAAAACGGGATTAAATACATTCTTGAAACTTTAGAGCCGGAGGCAGTGGATTCTTTTTTCAATTGGAATTTTTTTGATACACTACTCCAACAAAAAGAGGGCTATTCTGACTATGTTTTTGAAGATACCGCAACACAAATTTTTAAAGAAAATCCAGCATTAAAAGCTGAATTTGAAACAAAAAAACAAAATGATGCAGCCTTTTTAAAAAATCCCGAAGCGCAACTAGATTGGATATACAAACATTCGGTTTACTATGAAAAGGCGCATTTACAATATCCGGTGTATCGAGTTTTAAAATAAAAAAAGTTCCAGTTGAATTATATATAAAACACGAATTTCACGCATTTACACTAATTATTTAGTGGAAATTCGTGAAATTCGTGTTTAACTTTAATACGGCAATATAAAACTGCTCAATCACCTTTATCTGTTTTCGAAATATAAGACTATTTCACTAGCTTCTCTTCTTCTGCAAACAATAATTTTATATTTTCATAGGAATTTTTCAATGCCTCTTTTATTTGATCTGCATTCATCCAAGCTACTTTTTCAATTCCCTCTTCTAATTGTCCTTGAGGAGTTCCTTCAAAATCAGATTGCATTTCAAACCAGTGTGTAACTTTCAGCTTATACTTGCCATTTCTTTTAAAGACATGATACGTTTTTTGTAATTTGTGAGAAATTGACAACCCATTTACACCTGTTTCCTCTTCTACTTCACGCATTGCGGTATCCTCAATATCCTCCCCTTTTTCAATTCCGCCCTTAGGTAAATCCCATTTTCCATTTCTAAAAATAAATAAAACCTCTCCCTTTTTATTATAAACCAGCCCGCCACCAGCTTTACACACTGGAATTTTGGCCTTCAAAGTCTTCATAATCAAGGTTTCGTCCGGATGATATAAATAGGCTTTATTTATTTTATTTTGAAAAATTTTCACTATAAGCTGTTCAATATCAATGCTTTCTAAGAGGAACAATTGAAAATCTGTTTCCTTTGAAATATGATTTGTCAAAAAAAGTGGTTTGTCGTTAACAAAAACTTTATACATTTGTGGTATGATTTTTAATAAAGATACAGCCGAAAAAACAGCCGAATTTCTATTGCAAATAAATGCAATTAAATTGAATCCAAGAAATCCTTTTACATGGGCTTCTGGATGGCAATCCCCAATTTATTGTGACAACCGTTTAATCCTTTCATTTCCAGCCGTTAGAAATTACGTTCGCGATGAATTTTCCAAAAATATTGAGAAACAATTTGGAAAACCTGATGTAATTGCAGGAGTTGCTACAGGAGCAATAGGCATAGGAATGCTCGTAGCAGAGAGTATGGGTTTACCATTTGTATACGTAAGACCTGAACCAAAAAAACATGGCAGACAAAATCAAGTAGAGGGATTTTTACAAAAAGGGCAAAATGTTGTTGTTGTAGAAGACTTAATCAGTACTGGAAACAGCAGTTTACAAGCTGTTGAAGCCTTGAAAGAAGCTGGAGCTAATGTAAAAGGCATGGCAGCTATATTTACCTATGGTTTTAACGTAGCTGAAGAGAATTTCAAAAATGCAAATGTTGATTTGTTCACCTTAAGTAATTATCAAAACCTTTTAAATTTGGCTGTAGCCAAAAGATACATTACTGAAGAAGAAGAACAAACTTTAAGAGAATGGAACGTATCTCCATCAACTTGGAATACAAATGTTTAACTAAAAATTAACAACCCAAAATATGAACCTAGAAAGCCCAAAAGTTACAGTAGAAAAATCTGATCTTGAAATGTTTAATTTATTAAGTGACGTCAAGAATTTTGAAAAGTTAATGCCAGACAACATTGCAAAATTTGAAATAATTGGCGAGGATGCTTTCATTTTTGGACTAAAAGGAATGCCAGAAATTAAATTAAAAATGAAAGAAAAAATAGCACCGAACAAAGTTGTTTTGGGTGCTGCTAGTGACAAACTTCCATTTACACTTGTTGCAAATATTGAGTCTATCTCAGCAGCTAGTAGTAGTGTAAAGCTTGATTTTGAAGGCGATTTTAACCCGATGATGGCAATGATGATTAAAGGCCCAATAGGAAAGTTCATTGAAACTTTGGCTACAAATATGAATAAACTATAATTTTTTATTCTCCAATCATTAAAAAGTCTTTGAGCAATAGCTTAAAGACTTTTTTTTTTAATACAGCATTTGAATTTCTTTGATGTCAAATTCTTGTATAGTGTCATCTTCCAATAAAACTTGAAGTTTTCCTGTACTTGACACCCCTTGAATAATTCCCATAAAAGCCGTTCCGATTGGTAAGCTAAAAGCAGTTGGAACCTCTTTTTTAAACAAATATTGAGTGTACAATTTAGTATGTAAGGAATTGGAATCTGGCCAATGATTTGTTTTTTCTTTCATCTCACTAACAATTTCCTGAACTAGTTTTGAAATGTTAAATGATGTTGCACTCACACATGCAAGAGAGGAAGCTTTGGGTAAATTTTCAAAGTTAGTTTGGTTCACATTCAAGCCTAAACCTACAATTGAAAAAATAGAACCATCACTTTTTATGCTATTTTCAATTAAGATGCCACCTATTTTTTTATTATCTGACATTATGTCGTTAGGCCATTTAATACTTAGTTTAGGGATTTGATGCTTTTCTAAAACAGATATTACAGCCAACGAAACAGCGATATTCAAATTAAAAATAGAATCTATATTATAAAGAATATTTTTAATCAAAACACTCATTATTAGATTCTTACTTTTTTCAGAAGTCCACACAGCGCCCATTTGACCTTTCCCTTTTGATTGACTTTCAGCAGTAACTACAGTAAAATTTTCTAAGTCTTGTTTACTCGCAAGTCCTTTCAGGAAGTCGTTTGTTGAATCTATGGCATCGAGTTTGATTAGTTTCATATGTAGTTTTTTGTGAAACAGAATTTAATATTGTGTTAAGGTTCAAAAATAATCACAAAAAATGGTAACTTTACAAACTTATATAAAAATAATTCATGGCGAAAAAGACTATAAACAATGATATCCTTCTGGCAAATATCATTAAAGGAATAGAAGAAGTAAAAGGAAATGATATTACCATCCTCGATTTAAGAGAAATTGATACTGCAGTATGTGACTATTTTGTAATCTCAAATGGAAATTCAAACACCCAAGTTAATGCAATTGTAAATTCAATTCAAAAAACAGTATCTAAAGAATTAAAAGATAAACCTTGGCATGTAGAGGGTACTGATAATGCAGAATGGGTTTTGATGGACTATGTAAATATCGTAGTTCATGTATTTCAAAAACACATTAGAGAGTATTACAACATCGAAAGTTTATGGGGCGATGCTAAAATAACAACCATAGAAAACAAATACTAAAGACACATATCCGTAGTAATGGCTAAAGAAAATAATCCAAACCCGAATAAGTTTAAAGTAAGCCCGTGGCTTGTTTACACTTCAGTAATTTTAATTCTTTTGTTCATCAGCATAACTTTCCAAGGAAATGGGCTAAATGAGCCGGGACAATTGACTGCTTCAAAATTCAACGAATACTTACAAAAAGGACAAATTGAAAAAGTTATTGTTTATAATAAAACCGAAGCAGAAGTTTTCTTGAATGCCAATGCCATCAAAGAAGTAGCTCATAAAAAAGTATCTAAAGATGTTTTTGATAGACAAAATAAAGGTCCCCATTACACATTTGACATTGGTAACGATCAAATTTTTCAGAATAAGTTAGAAAAAGCAGTTGCTGAGGGAAAATTAAAAGATTTTAGTTTTTTACCAAAAAACAATTGGTCTGATATATTAATCAGTTTACTTCCTATCATCATAATTATCGCGGTATGGATATTTATTATGCGTAAAATGTCTGGTGGCGGTGCTGGCGGTGGTGGACAAATTTTCAACATTGGAAAATCGAAAGCTAAACTTTTTGATGAAAAAACGGATATCAAAACTACATTTAAAGATGTAGCAGGTCTTGAAGGTGCAAAAGAAGAAATACAAGAAATTGTAGAATTCCTCAAAAACCCTGAAAAATACACCAATTTGGGTGGTAAAATACCAAAAGGCGCCTTACTTGTAGGACCTCCAGGAACAGGAAAAACATTATTAGCTAAAGCTGTTGCTGGTGAAGCTCAGGTACCATTTTTCTCTTTATCAGGTTCTGATTTCGTTGAAATGTTTGTTGGTGTAGGTGCGTCACGTGTAAGAGACTTATTTAAACAAGCTAAAGAAAAATCACCTGCAATCATTTTCATTGATGAGATTGATGCTGTAGGTAGAGCAAGAGGTAAAAGCAACATGTCAGGCGGTAACGACGAGCGTGAAAATACGTTGAACCAATTATTGACCGAGATGGATGGTTTTGGTACCAACTCAAATGTTATTGTTCTTGCTGCAACAAACAGAGCTGACGTACTGGATAAAGCTTTAATGCGTGCTGGTCGTTTTGATAGACAAATTTTTGTTGACTTACCAGACATTCGTGAAAGAGCCGAAATATTTAAAGTGCATTTAGCTCCTTTGAAAAAAATTGAAGGTCTTGACACTGACTTTTTAGCCAAACAAACTCCAGGTTTTTCAGGTGCTGATATTGCAAATGTATGTAACGAAGCTGCTTTAATAGCTGCTAGAAACAACAAATCTGCAGTGGATAAACAAGATTTCCTAGACGCTGTTGATAGAATAGTTGGTGGTTTAGAGAAGAAAAATAAAATTGTAACTCCAGAAGAGAAAAAAGCAATTGCAATACACGAAGCGGGTCACGCAACTGTGAGCTGGATGCTAGAGCATGCTGCTCCATTAATAAAAGTAACTATAGTACCTAGAGGACAAAGCTTAGGTGCAGCATGGTATTTGCCGGAAGAAAGACTAATTGTACGTCCGGACCAAATGCTTGATGAAATGTGTGCTACAATGGGTGGTAGAGCTGCAGAAAAAGTAACTTTTGATAGAATATCTACTGGTGCATTGAGTGACTTAGAGAAAGTAACCAAACAAGCTCGCGCTATGGTTACCGTTTACGGTTTAAATGAGAAAATAGGTAACGTTACCTATTATGATTCAACAGGACAAAGTGAGTATAACTTCTCAAAACCATACTCTGAAGAGACTGCAAAAGTTATTGATGAAGAGATTTCATTATTGATTGAAAGCCAATACCAAAGAGCGATTCAAATTCTAGTAGACAACAAAGACAAGCTAAATCAACTTGCCAACATCTTAATAGAGAAAGAAGTAATATTTAAAGATGATCTTGAGGCAATTTTTGGCAAAAGAACATTTGACAAAAATCTTGAAGAAGTAGTATCGTAAATAATACATAATATCAATTATTTTTAAAATCTTAATTCAAAAACTATTTTTGAATTAAGATTTTTTTATCTTTGAACGGTTTTTACACCTTTAATTATTGTTTTCAAAAATAAATATGAGTCTTTTTAGAAAAATTTTTGGTTCAAGTCATCCGGCTGCTGAAGAGCAAAAAGAAAGTGAATTTAGTACTTACTATAAGGAACCAACTGTGTCTATAGACGAGCAATTTATTTTTAATTTCAAAAAAAACGGTGGTAAATTTTTATACTGTGAAAACAACTTAGAAATTACGGAGCAGTTTGAAAACATACTTGAAGAAAACGACTGGTTTGAAAGTGAAGTTCTTTGTTACGATCCTGAACTTTTTAAGTTACTTGATGACAATAAACTTACTTATGACAAACCTGAAAATCCTAAATTTTTACTTTCTAGTTGTGAAAGTTTGATTGCCGAAGAGGGTTCTATCTTGTTTTCATCCAAACAAATCAAACAACACAAACCAAACGATCTTCCTACAAACATGATTATTTTGGCTAAAGCCAGCCAAATCATGGGAACCAAAAGCGATGGTTTAAGTGCCATCAAGAAAAAATACGAAAGAGATTATCCAACTAATATTTCAACTATAAAGTATTTCGAAAAAGCCAAAGAAGAGGACTTCACCCAATATGGAAGTTCCGCAAAGAATCTGTATTTATTGCTTTTAGAAGATCTTTAAGATGAATGAAACTCTAAAACGAGGAATATCTGGAGTAGTTTACATAGTTTTACTACTTACATCTATATTATATTCGACCGAAACTTTTTTTATACTTTTTGGTATATTTTTGCTCATTGCCATATATGAATTTTGTAATCTGGTACAAATTCATAAAGTGTTTCCAATCATTTTTGGCTTTTCATTGTACTCTACAGTGGCACTTGTAAGCCATTATAATAAAGAAACTGTTACTTTTTTAAAGACTAATTTTGACTTAGATATAGACTTAAACATCAATATTCAGCAATTAAATATTGTTTTACTAGTAATTGCACTAGTTGTAACTTTAAAATGTATTCTTTTTTTATTTTA
>NZ_QKNZ01000007.1:0-74341 GCF_014156605.1 Flavobacterium sp. SOK18b | reverse complement strand
CCATAATATCTAGTATTTTTTTATTTTCTAAAATAAACTTTAAAATTTTAATTTTTGTTTGTTCAAATTCAATACGGATGTATTGGACGAACTTTTACGAGAAGTAATTATCTTTTACATTCATTGTAAAAACAAAAAAATCACCATTTAGGTGATTTTTTTGTTTTGTAAAAGGTTTATTCAAAACTTTCGAGCAATATTTCAAGTATTTTGATTGCTGCGTCACTTATTTTTGTTCCAGGGCCAAAAACAGCTACCGCGCCAGCATCAAATAAAAATTGATAATCTTGCGCTGGAATTACACCACCTACAACGACCATAATATCTTCACGACCGTATTTTTTTAATTCGTCAATTACTTGTGGCACTAGCGTTTTGTGTCCAGCAGCTAAGGATGAAACACCTAGAATATGCACATCATTTTCTACGGCTTGTTTGGCAGCTTCTTCAGGTGTTTGAAAAAGCGGACCTATATCCACATCAAATCCCACATCGGCATAGCCTGTTGCTACTACTTTTGCACCTCTGTCATGACCGTCTTGCCCCATCTTTGCAATCATGATTCGAGGGCGACGGCCTTCTTTTACTGCAAATTCGTCGGCAAGTTGTTTTGCTTTTTCAAAACTTTTGTCGTCTTTTATTTCTTTACTATACACACCACTAAATGATTTTATTTGTGCTTTATACCTCCCAAAAACGGCTTCAAGAGCATCACTAATTTCTCCAAGTGTAGTCCTGTTTCTGGCTGCTTCAACTGCAATTTCAAGTAAATTTCCCTCTCCAGTTTGAGCACAAAGGGTCAGTTTTTTTAGTGAATCTTGTACTTTTTGGGTATCTCTAGACGCTTTAATTCGATCTAGTTGTTCTAGTTGCTGCTTGCGAACCATTTGATTATCTACATCAAGAATCTGTAGTGGGTCTTCCTTTTCTAATCGATATTGATTTACTCCTACAATAATATCTTGGCCACTGTCTATTCGAGCTTGCTTTCTTGCGGCAGCTTCCTCTATTCGTAATTTTGGGATACCAGATTCAATAGCTTTGGTCATTCCGCCAAGTTCTTCAACTTCTTCGATTAATTTCCAAGCGTTTTCGGCAATTTCATGTGTCAAACTTTCTACATAATAGCTTCCTGCCCATGGATCTACAGTTTTTGTAATTTTAGTTTCTTCTTGAAGATAGAGTTGTGTATTTCTTGCAATTCTAGCTGAGAAATCTGTAGGTAAGGCTATAGCTTCATCTAATGCATTGGTATGCAAAGACTGCGTACCACCAAAAGCGGCAGCGGCAGCTTCTATACAGGTTCTTGCTACATTATTAAACGGATCTTGCTCAGTTAAACTCCATCCCGATGTTTGACAATGCGTTCGTAATGCTAGAGACTTATCATCTTTCGGTTCAAATTGTTTGACTAATTTAGCCCAGATCATTCTGCCAGCACGCATTTTTGCAATTTCCATAAAATGATTCATTCCTATTGCCCAGAAAAAGGACAAACGCGGAGCAAATTCATCTATTTTCATTCCTGTGGCTAATCCAGTTCTGATGTATTCCAATCCATCAGCTAGTGTATACGCTAATTCAATATCGGCTGTAGCTCCAGCTTCTTGCATGTGGTATCCAGAAATTGAAATGGAATTGAACTTAGGCATGTTTTTGCTGGTATACTCAAAGATATCAGCAATTATTTTCATCGAAGGTGTAGGGGGATAAATATAGGTGTTACGCACCATGAATTCCTTCAGAATATCATTTTGAATGGTTCCAGAAAGTAATTCAGCTTTAACTCCTTGCTCTTCTGCAGCTACAATATAAAAAGCCATTATAGGTAACACAGCACCGTTCATGGTCATGGATACTGACATTTCATCAAGAGGGATTTGGTCAAAAAGAACCTTCATATCCTCAACGGAATCTATAGCTACTCCTGCTTTTCCTACATCACCTACTACTCGTTCGTGATCTGAATCGTATCCGCGGTGGGTAGGTAAGTCAAAAGCTACTGAAAGTCCTTTTTGTCCTGCAGCTAAGTTTCTGCGGTAAAAAGCATTACTTTCTTCGGCTGTAGAAAATCCAGCATATTGTCTTACTGTCCAAGGTCGGCGAACATACATGGTTGCGTAGGGTCCACGTAAATTTGGTGCAAAACCAGCTCCAAAATCAAGATGCGTGAGCTTTTCAATATCTTGTTGTGAGTACGTAGGTTTTAGCTCTATTCCCTCTGCAGTTAGAAATGCATCAGCAGAAGAATTTACATTCACCACTGTTATTGGGTCGCTCTCTAATTTTATATGTTGTAAATCTTTTCTTTTCATTTGTAATGTGCCAAATTATAGGAATGCTGTTGATTTATATAGTGAGATATCCTTTTATTCAAGGTCTAATCGTTCCTGTTCTATTTTTTCTGCCAAACGTTTTTCAATGATGGGTGTAATCAATGTTTTTCTTGGCTTTACTTTTACAAAAGGGAATAACTCTAAATCATGTTTCATTTTATCCTGTTTGTTAGGATGTTTGTTAGTTCCTAATAAAATTTCTTTACCAGAATCAAATAATTCTTGCGCTGCATCTGCACTTTCTTGAATTTTCCTTTTTATGGTTCCTTCGTTTAATTGTTTTAGGAAACCTCCATTTGCCTCAATGTCTTTAAACAAGGCTAAGGCTTTTTCTGCAAGTTGCTGCGTTAGATTTTCAATGTAATAACTCCCATCGGCGGGATTATTTACTTTGTCAAAATAACTTTCTTTTTTAAGAATTAACAACTGATTGCGAGCAATTCTATCTCCAAATTCATTGTCTTTGTGATATAAAGCGTCATAAGGTAGATTGGCTATTGCATCTGCGCCGCCTAGGATAGCACTCATACATTCGGTAGTGGTACGCAACATATTTACGTTGTAATCGTATAAAGTTTTATTTCTTTTGGTAGGGAAAGCAATAATGTTACACGGTAGTGCGTGGTTGTATTCTTTAGCAATTAAGTTAAAAAGGATACGTAGCGCACGTAGTTTTGCAATTTCAAAGAAATAGTTAGTCCCAACAGCTATTTCAAAAACAATAGGTGTTGAAATTGATTCCACACGATTAAAGTACTCATTTACATGACCTAAACTATATGCAATTTGCTGCACAATTGTAGCGCCAGCATTTTGATACAATGCGCCGTTTACGCTAATAAAAGAAACCGAGTTCGTGGATGACGCTATAGTGTTCAAACTATCAAAATTACTTTTTTCTGGCGTTGAAAACCAATTTCCATCTTTAGCAAGTTGGCCTATTGGATCTAGATTACAAAAGATAGTAACGTTGCTTTTCTTAGCAAAATCCTCTATTTTTTTTACGAAATCGATTGAAAAAAATCCTAGGTTAAAATAGACGGTAATCCCTTGAAGAGTAATTTTTTCTAGTAAAAGAGTGATGTCTACGGTTTCGTCTTCAATAGTAAACCTCAAGCTGTCAGCACCTCTATTTAACGCATCTTGAGCTCTTTCAATAGATTTTGATACATCAAAAACAAATATATTTTGACAAATTTTGAACTCAGTAGCTTTTGTTCCACTGTTTAAAGCTTTATTGGTTTCGTCTTTATGGTAAAAAGGCTTTACCATAATATCCTCTGGGGAGTTCCAAACTAAGGTTTCGTTATAATCCGCTCCTTTGAGTTCGTACTGGATTTTTTGTTTCCATTGTTTGGACGATACAGGATCAAAATCTTCAAAAAGGTTTGTATTCATCTTTTTTATAGTTTGCAGCATCTTTATCCCTAAAAAAAGGACGCCGATTTATGTTGTTTTATTGGGCTGTTAGCGTATGTAATAATCCTTATGCAATGCGAAATCAGAAATAGAATTTTACTTTTTTAAAGTATCGTTTTCAAATTCTATGATGTAAATGTCTTCGCTATCTTTTTTCATGTAATATTTTTCCCGAGCGTATTTTTCTATTTGTTCGGAATTTTTCAATTGCTTGATATTTTCTTTATCTTTCTTGATTTCCTCTCTGTAGTAACTAGCATTTTCTTCTAGATCTTGTATTTGTTCATCTAAAATTCGATGGTTAAAATAGGAGTAATTGTCCAAAAAAATCATCCAGATACAAAAAAACAATAAAACCCATACGTATTTATTACTCAAAAACGTAAGCCAAGGTTTGTTTGTAAATTTGTTTTTCATTTTCTTTTTAATACAATTAGGTAATCGATTTTTAATTTTTATAAAGATACATCAATTTATGAAATCCTTTGATTTATTACTGCTCTAACCACATCAATAGCAACGGTATTGTATTTGTCGTTTGGAATGATAATATCAGCAAAAGCTTTTGTAGGTTCAATAAATTGCTCATGCATTGGCTTTAATGTATTTTGATATCGGTTGATTACCTCGTTCATGTCTCGGCCGCGTTCTGCAATATCACGTTTCATTCTACGAATTAAGCGCTCGTCTGAGTCTGCATGAACATATATTTTAACATCAAATAATTCTCTTAACTCAGGGTTAGCCAGGATTAGAATTCCTTCAACAATCATTACTTTTCTTGGATGTGTAAAAACAGTATCGTCTGTTCTATTGTGTGTTACAAAAGAATATACAGGTTGGTGAATGTTATTTCCAGCTTTTAATTCTTTTAAATGGGATACTAATAGTGGAAAATCAATGGCTCTAGGATGGTCAAAGTTGATTAAGGCTCTTTCATCAAATGAGAGTCCGTGGTTTTCTTTGTAGTAAGAATCTTGAGAGATAATACCTACCTCTGTTTGCGGTAACTCATTCATAATTTGATGTACAACAGTTGTTTTTCCGCTACCAGTTCCTCCAGCAATTCCTATAATTAGCATATGTGTATTATTATGTTTTTATTGTGGCAAAAATAGGAATTTTAATGGGGTAGTTTTTCATTTTTCGAATAAAAATTAGTTCAACAGCATGCTTTTTTTGTCCTTTATGCGATCAGATTTAGTATCTTTAATATTTAAATTCAGAACCCATCGTGTATACACAAATTAACTCCAATATCACTCGTTATGTTTCTTTCAGTTCAAGTGAGTTAGAAATTTTTAATTCACTTTTGACTTATAAAGAGGTGCCCAAAAAAACCATGTTGTTGCAAGAAGGGGAGATCTGTAATTTTGAAATTTTTGTAATCAAAGGCTGTGTTCGCAAGTATTATATTGATGCCAATGGATTTGAAGTCATTTTACAATTTGCCATAGAAAATGCTTGGGTGAGCGATAGTTCATTTAGTATTTATGAAAATAAACCGAGTCGCGTTTTTATAGAAACTCTGGAAGATTGTGAGTTCTTCGTCTTTAACCCAGAAACCAAAGAAGAGCTATTTGCGAAAGCACCACGGTTTGAACGTGCTTTTAGGATTTTAATGCAACGTAGCCTTGCTGTAACTCAGGAGCGTTTATTTCAAACTATATCAAGATCGGCCACCGAAAAATACCAAGAATTCACAGCACAATATCCCACTCTCTCGCAACGTGTGGCACAACATTATATTGCCTCTTATTTGGGCATTTCGGCTGAATTTTTAAGCAAAATAAGAACAAAAATGGCTAAGAAATAATGTAGAAAATTGTTTTTCTTGTCCTAGTTCAATGTCCTAGTTTCTTTTTTGTTGCAATTTTGTACTCTAATATTAAAACACGAAATCATGGAAAATACAACGATACCTCAAGAAAATGCACTAACTCATTATGAACTACACAAAGCGAACACTCGTGGGCATGCTAATCATGGCTGGTTAGAGTCCTATCACACTTTTAGTTTTGCAAATTACCACAACAAAGACCGAATGAATTTTGGAGTTTTACGTGTATTAAATGATGATAGAGTGAATCAAGGTATGGGTTTTGGTAAACATCCGCATGATAATATGGAAATAATATCCATTCCTCTTGAAGGAGATCTAGAGCATCAAGACAGCATGGGGAATACTACTGTGATCAAAGAAGGTGATATTCAAGTGATGAGTGCCGGTACCGGAATTTTTCATAGTGAGTATAATAAAAACAAAGATCAACTAGTTAAATTTTTACAAATTTGGATTTATCCAAATAAAAAGAATGTTACCCCGCGTTATGACCAAGTTACTTTGGATTTAAGCGATCGACACAATAAATTACAACAAATTTTGTCTCCTAATCCAGAGGATGCTGGTGTATGGATTCATCAAGATGCTTGGTTTCATATTGGTAAGTTTGATAACATGCATACAGCTAATTACCAATTGAATAAATCTGGAAATGGCGTTTATGCTTTTATTTTGAAAGGTGATTTTACAATTGGTGGTGTTTCTTTAAATGAAAGAGATGGTTTAGGAATATGGGATACAAATTCTTTTGAAATTACGTCAAACAGTGATGGTGCCGAAATTTTATTGATGGAAGTACCCATGCAACTTTAAATTATAAACAATCTATTAATTTTTAAATAAATCAATTATGGCTACAACTAAATGGGCAATTGACCCAACACACTCTGAAATAGGGTTTAAAGTAAAACACATGATGTTTACAAATGTTTCTGGTAAATTTTTAACTTTTGATGCTACTATTGAAACAGAAAATGAAAGTTTTGAGAATGCTAAAATTAATTTCACAGGTGCTGTAGCTTCAGTAAATACAAGTAATGCCGATAGAGACAAGCATTTGCAAAGTGCTGATTTTTTTGATGCGGAGCAATTTCCAGAAATTGCTTTCCAAGCAATTTCTTTTACACAAAAAAGCGGTTCTGATTATGAATTGGTAGGAGATTTGTCTTTACATGGCGTAACAAAACCAATTACTTTAGCTGCTGATTTTGGAGGAATAATGCAAGATCCTTGGGGTAATACCAAAGTAGCTTTTGCTTTAGAAGGTAAAATTAGCCGCAAAGATTGGGGATTGACTTGGAATTCAGCTCTTGAAACAGGTGGTGTTCTTGTAAGTGATGAGGTTCGTTTGGCAATCGAATTGCAATTCGTAAAACAATAAACTCTATTTTTAAAAAGTAAGTTGTTGTTTGTTTAGGCTTTCGCCGAAGTAATGTATACCAATACCATGAAAAAAGTCAATATTTTATACATAGGAAGACATCTTGAAATATTGCAAACAGTAATTCGTTTGATCAATAAGCAAGATAACTGGCATGCTCAAGGCGTATTAAAAGATGATGAAGCCAAAGCAATTTTTGCAGAATCTAATTTTGATATTGTTTTGTTGGGATGTGGAATTTTAGAACAAGAAGAAGAATCTTTACGCTCTTTTTTTGAAAAACAGCAACCTCATTGCCGAATCGTACAACATTATGGAGGCGGTAGCGGATTACTTACTAGCGAAATCTTACTAGCTTTAGAATAATTATTTTGCAAATATAAAAGGCAAAACAAACAAGCTTTACACTTGGTTGTTTTGCCTTTTTTTATGTTGCTAGACTCGTGTTTATTTATTTTTTTTGGCTTTGATCATCATTTCTAGTTGATCCCAAAGTTCCTCTGGAATAGCTTCCAGTAAATTAAATTGACCAGCTCCTTTAAGCCATTCGCCACCATCAATAGTAATTACATCTCCGTTGATATAGGCTGAAAAATCAGATACTAAATAAGCTGCAAGATTAGCTAATTCTTGGTGATCACCCACACGTTTTAAAGGCACTTTTTTCGCCATATCAAATTTTTCAGCTAAGTCTCCTGGAAGTAATCGGTCCCAAGCTCCTTTTGTTGGGAACGGTCCTGGCGCAATTGCATTAGTACGAATACCATATTTAGCCCACTCTACAGCTAAACTTCTAGTCATGGCTAACACTCCAGCTTTTGCAGTTGCACTTGGCACTACATATGCTGATCCTGTCCAGGCATAAGTGGTTACAATATTTAAAACAGTAGATGAGCCTTGTTTGGTATCTATCCAATGTTTTCCAAAAGCCAACGTACAGTTTTTAGTTCCTTTAAGTACAATATCAATAACGGTATCAAATGCATTTGACGAAAGTCGCTCAGTAGGGGAAATAAAATTTCCAGCAGCATTGTTAAGCAATACATCTACTTTTCCAAAGGTTTTTAAAACTTCTTGAAGCATATTTTCTACTTCTTCGTAATGACGTACGTCACACTGAATAGGCAAACAAGTCCCACCTGTTTCTTGCTCAAGTTCAGCAGCTGTGTTTTTTAATTTCTCAATATCTCTTGAAGAAATAGCCACTTTCGCACCTAATTCAAGGAAATATTTAGTCATTGCTTTACCTAATCCACTACCACCTCCAGTTACAACAATTACTTTTCCTTGTAGCGCATCGTCGCGTAACATTTTATCTGTATAACTCATATCTTGATATTTTTTTTAATGTAAATATAATAAAATAAAAATAGTATGCATGCATAATAAAAAGAAATACTCAGAAATAGTTAAACTTTACACAATCGTAAAGCAGCCTCTTTAAGTGTATTGTTGTCCTTGGCAAAACAAAAACGAATGAGTTTTAAATCTCTACCATCAGCATAAAAGGTCGATATAGGGATTGCAGCAACACCATGTTCAAGGATCAATCGTTTGCAAAAATCAACATCATTTTCCTGAGATATCTTGGCGTAAGAAGCTACCTGAAAGTATGTTCCTTCACAGGACAGCAGGTCAAATCTGCTAGAAATAAGCAGTTCTTTAAAATAATCTCGCTTTGCTTGGTATTGTTTTTTAATTTCAGAAAGATCTACGATATCAATGTATTCGCTAATGGCCACTTGGCTTATGCTATTCACACTAAAAACAAGGAACTGATGTACTTTTTTAATTTCAATCATCAATGTTTCGGGAGCCACAACATATCCTATTTTCCAGCCTGTGATGTGAAAGGATTTACCAAAAGAGGAAATCATGACACAGCGATTCCGAATTTTTTTTCTAGTGTGCGCTGATATGTGTTTGTCTTCAAATGTGATGTATTCATACACTTCATCTGAAAGTAATATGATGTTAGGATGTTTTTCCAGAATAGTTTCTAGACTTTCAATGTCCTCATTGTTCCATATTTTTCCGGTAGGATTATGCGGATTTGTGATAATAATCATTCTGGTTTTTGAGGTACAAGCAGTCGCAATTCGCTCCCAATTAGGAGTATAATCATCATGAAGCGGAATCCTAACTGGAGTAGCTTGACTAAGTAAAACCGGAGCCTCATAACAATCATAACTGGGATCTAGAATAATCACTTCGTCACCACTATTTACTAGAGCCATAATGGTTGTAAAAATCCCTTGTGTAGCGCCCGCTGTCACTAGAATTTCAGTTTCAGGATTCAAAATTCTGTCGTAAGAAAGTTCTACCAACTTAGAAATTTGATGCAGTAACGGAGGATATCCCGCCATGGGTGTATATTGATGCACATTTTCTCGGGACAAACGCGCCATTATAGCAGTCAACTTTTCATCTACAGGAAAGTTGGGGAAACCTTGGGATAGATTAATGGCATTGTGTTCTGACGCCATTTTGGACATTACTGTAAAAATGCTGGTAGATACATTGGGAAGTTTACTCATGGATAGTTTTGTGGTTAAAAACTTGTGGTTTAATGAGAGAGTAATTTATTTTAAAAAATGATGATTTCCAGATTTTTATAAACAGTATTATGTTTATTCAATTAAAATCATTATTGCATTTTTCACTCTTAAATTTTTTCCGTTTTGTTTTGCTGGAATCCATTTTGGGGCTGTTTTCAAGATTCTAATTACTTCTTCTCCTGAACCGTATCCGAAATCTCTTAATAGTTTAATGTTAGTTAAGGACCCATCTTTTTCAATTGTGAAAGTGACGTAAATTTTTCCTTTTGATGCGAGAGGATCAGTTAAATTATAGTTTTGGTTTATAAAAAGATCAAGTTTTTGTTGTCCTCCTGGAAATTCAGGTTTGATTTCTACAGCACTTTTATCATATACCATATTATCTGCATTATCGTCACTATAAGTTATAATTGACGAAATAGGAGCTTCTATATTGCTTGAGATTGGGTCTACTTTTGGAAGAGTTTGAGAAAATACGTTTTGTGCAAAACACATTAAAATCAGGATTAAAAAATTTTTCATTTTTAGGATAGTTTTAAATTACATTTTATGAATGATAAAAATAGTAGGTCGTTTATGTAAATCAATAGTCTCTTTTTTCCAAGCTACTATTTTTTTGGTTTTAATATATTCAGTAGGCAACGTGATATCAGTTGCTATACACAAGTGTGTCTCTGGATGCAATATCTGAATTAAGTCTTCCAGTAATTTATTATTTCGATAAGGAGTTTCAATAAAAATCTGAGACTGATTTTTTTCAAAAGAGATCCTCTCTAAGGTTTTTAAGCTGGATTTTTTTTCATCTTTCTCTATGGGTAAATAACCATGAAAAGTAAAACTTTGTCCATTCATTCCAGATGCCATCATTGCCAATAGTATTGATGATGGTCCAACTAACGGAACTACTTGTATGCCTTTTTCATGTGCTAGTTTTACAATCACGGCACCAGGATCGGCTACTCCAGGACAGCCGGCTTCGCTCATAAGTCCCATGTTATGGCCTTCTAATAAGGGTTTTATAAACTCAAGATGCTCTTTGGTTTCAGTATGTTTGTTTAAAACATAAAGTTTAAGATCAGCTTGTTTTTTTTCTGGACATACTAATTTGATCGATTTTCTTGCTGTTTTGTCATTTTCAACAATATAAGTATCAATGAGTTCAATACTTCTTTTTATAGTTTGCGGAAAAACATCCATAGGATCACAATCACCCATTGTTGTAGGGATTAAATAAAGTTTGCCTAGAGAAGTTTTACTGTTCATAAAATATAATTTTAGGTTTTGAGTAGTTAGATTTTTTTGAAAATGAATTCCAAGATTCTATTTAGGAATGATGTTTTTTTAGTTTGTCTGCAATGATATCGCAAACTTCGTCTAGCATGCTAAAAACCAATTCAAATCCATTTGATAATCCATAATAAGGATCAGGAACATCAACATTTTCACCTGGAAATAATTCATTCAAGATCATTTTAACTTTTGCTTGATGCTCAGGAGTAGGTGCAAGTTGCATAACGTCATCATAATTTGAACTGTCCATCACGTAAATATAGTCATAAAGGTCAAAATCTTTTGGACTAAAATGTTTACCTCTTTGATGTGCAATAGAAATGTTGTTTTTTTTAGCAACTGCAATAGAACGTTCATCAGGTGATTTACCCACATGCCAAGAACCGGTACCAGCTGAGTCTACAATAAATTTTTCAGGATCTAGTTTAGAAGCTAATATTCCCTCAGCCAATGGTGACCGACAGATATTACCCAAACAAACCATGAGAATTTTAGTAGGCATGAACTATTTACAACGTTAATTTTTTATTGATATCGTCAACAAATTTTTTGAATTGTTTGTCAGTAGCAACAAGATTATCAACTGTTTTGCAAGCATGTAAAACGGTAGCATGATCGCGATCACCTATCTGTGAACCAATATTAGCTAGTGAAGCTTTGGTAAACTTTTTGGCAAAAAACATAGCTAGTTGACGGGCTTGTACCACATGTCTTTTTCTAGTTTTTGATTGTAAAGTCTCTAGATCTAATTGAAAGTAATCTGAAACTATTTTTTGGATGTAATCAATTGAAATTTCACGTTTTACATTTTTAACGAATTTTTCAACTACACTTTTCGCTAGGTCAAGAGTAACTTCTTTTTTATTGAATGAGGATTGTGCTATCAATGAAATGATGGCACCTTCTAGCTCCCTAACATTTGATTTGATATTTCTAGCTACGTACTCAATGATATCTTCAGGGATTTCAACTCCGTCTCTGTACAGAATGTTTTTTAAGATAGAAATTCTAGTTTCATAATCGGGTTGATGAATTTCAGCAGACAATCCCCATTTGAATCTCGAAAGCAAACGCTGTTCGATATCTTGCATATCAACCGGAGCTTTGTCAGATGTTAGAATTACCTGTTTCCCGTTTTGATGCAAGTAGTTAAATATGTGGAAAAAAACATCCTGAGTACCTGATTTACCAGAAAGGAATTGAACATCATCAATGATTAAAACATCAATCAATTGATAAAAATGGATAAAGTCGTTACGGTTATTTTTTTTAACCGAGTCAATATATTGCTGCGTAAATATCTCGGCAGAAATATACAAAACAGTTTTCTCTGGATATTTATCTTTTATTTCTACACCTATTGCATGTGCAAGGTGAGTTTTACCTAGTCCTACACCTCCAAAGATTAGCAAAGGATTAAATGATGTTCCACCCGGTTTATTGGCCACAGCCATCCCTGCAGAACGTGCTAATCTATTAGAATCTCCTTCAAGAAAATTATCAAAGCTATAATTGGCGTTAAGCTGTGATTCAATCTTAAGATTTCGAATACCAGGAATTACAAAAGGATTTTTGAGCTCTGGGTTTAAGTTTTTAAACGGAGCATCAACTTCCTGAGGTTTCATGGGAACTCTATTGGCACTTGGCAACTGTTCTGTAAACGGTTGTTTGTTGCCATAGGTGTTTTCCATTCTAATTTTATAAAGTAACTTAGCGTTTTTTCCAAGTTCTTTAGTCAAGGCAACTTTTAAAAGTTTTACATAGTGTTCCTCTAGCCATTCGTAGAAAAATTTACTAGGTACTTGAATATATAATGCATTATCGGTAAGTTCAACTGATTTGATTGGTTCAAACCAAGTTTTATAGGCTTGGTCTTGGATGTTGTCTTTTATGAAAGACAAACAGTTTTCCCATACTGATTGAGCAGTTTTGTTCATATATTCTAAATAAATTGTTTTTTATTTGTAATTTTTAGATTACTAAAAAAAAGATGTTTTGTTACTTATTATTGGGGTAACAAATATGTGAACAAATTTCTGTAAAAAAAAATATATAGGGTTATAATTTTCCCTATTATTGTTGTAAGGCACTATTTTTAATTAAATTTTTTAATTCATTATTAATGAAAGATCATCAAGTACAAGTTAGAGTTCGATACTCTGAAACAGACCAAATGGGAGTGGTTTACCACGGTAATTACATACCTTATTTTGAAATAGGAAGGGTGGAATGGCTTAGAAACAAAGGGGTTTCGTATAAAGTAATGGAAGAAAGCGGTATTGCGTTGCCTATAGTTTCTATGAATATAAATTATAAAAAATCAGCTCGCTATGATGAGCTTTTAACGGTTCATACGGTTTTTAAAAGTCAGTCGTCTGTTAAGATAGAATTTGATTGCGCTATCTATAATGAGCAGGATGAGTTATTAACAACTGCCCAATTTATCTTGGTTTTTGTGTCCTTAAAAACAGGTCGTCCAGTGGCTCCGCCAGATTATATTTTAGAATTGCTAAAAGCGATGGAATAAAATAAAAAAGATGCAGTTTTTTGTGAATTTAAACACGAATAATTTTGATTTCAAAAATGGAATTAAAAATGTCGAATATCATTTCGGCATTTTTTTTTCTTGTTTTTATTTCAATAATGCCTTCGGGTTGTTGTGTCAAACTATTAATTTCCATAGTTTGTGTCACGATATCTAATTTTTTTTCTTTCACCACGCGCATGATTTTATTCATGAATTGGTAATCAAACATAATTTTAAAATGAATGTCAATTGTTTTTTCGATAATCTCGCATTCTGATAAGGCCATTTGTGCTGCCGTTTTGTAGGCTGATATTAATCCACCAACACCTAGTTTTACACCGCCAAAGATGCGCACGACTACAACAAGGATGTTTGTGACATCAAAGGATAATATTTGCCCGTAAATAGGCATTCCAGCGCTGTTGCTCGGTTCTCCATCATCGTTTGCTCTATAGGTATAAGTTGAAGTCCCCATTTGATACGCATAACAAAAATGTCCAGCGTTTGGGTGAAGTTTGCGTAAACTTTCTAGTATGGTTTTTACATTTTCTTCACTGCTTACGGGGAATGCATAGCCAAAAAACTTGCTGTTCTTTTCTTTGAATAGAATTTCACCAGAAGGCGTGTCAATGGTTTTATAGGTGTCTTTCACAATTTATTTGAAATCTGATAGCATTTTAGAATTTGCTAAAGCGTTAGAAATTTATTTTTTCGAATAAATCAACAACGTCTTCCGTACCAACTTGTAAATTCCAAACCTGTAAGCCAGTTTTTAGTGCTGCATCTGTATTTTCTTTTTTGTCATCAACAAATAGGGTGTTGGTTGGAATTAAATGGTGAGATTCTATAAGGTGCGTATAAATTTTTAGATCGGGTTTGCGCATGCCTAGATCAAAGGAGAAATACACTTTTTCAAAACATTTATAAAAAGTGCTGTAAAATGCGGTGCCGCTTTGTTTTTCAAATTGCTCTATGTGAATAGCATCTGTATTAGATAATAAAAACAAACGATATTTTTTTGACAATAAAACTAAAAAATCCAATCGATACTGTGGAAAATCTAATAAAATGGCATTCCAAGCTTTCAAAATCTCAGTTTGGTTAGCCTGTGGAATTTGTTTTTGTAAACCATCTAAAAATTCTTGACGGGATATTTTTCCAGTTTCAAAAGCGACGTTTAATACATCCAGGGTGCTATTCCATTGTTGTAAGCCTAATTCTTTGAAGGCTTTAGGAGTGGCTTGCTTGTCTAAATTGATGAAGATATCTCCAAAATCAAATATAATAGTATCAATCATGATTTTTGATCAAAATTAGTTCGTCTGTTAAAAGGTGCTTTTTTTGTACTGCGGTTCTGTTTATTTGCGGAGCTTTAATTTCGTTATAAAGAGGTTTATCTCCAATGAAAATTCTCGCTTCGTCCCAAAGTTGTTCTTCTATAAATGTTTGCAAAGTCCTTTGCCCACCCTCAATAATAACCGATTGAATATCCATTTCATAAAGTGTTTGGACAATTTGAGGAGCGATATTTTCTTTGAAATCGATGGTTTTTTCAATTATGTGAACTGGAGTTTCTTTATTTTTTGCACTAGAAAAAACAACCGTTTGAGCTTGATTGTCAAAAATGGCACTGTCATTTTGAATGCGATTGTTTTGATCTAATGCCAATCGAATTGGGTTTTTTCCATACCAGTCACGTGCATTAAGTGTAGGATTATCATCAATAACGGTTTGAGTTCCCACCAGTATAGCTTGTTCCTCGGTACGCCATTTGTGAACCAGTTGTCTAGAATAGGGATTAGTAATCCAAACGGGTTTTTGTTCAAAACGTTCTTTTGGAGCTATAAATCCATCTTGACTTTCTGCCCATTTCAAGATAATATAAGGTCTCTTTTTTTCGTGAAAAGTAAAAAAACGTTTGTTGAGTTCCAGACAATCTTTTTCTAGTACACCCACTTTAACGTTAATGCCTGCCTCAAGAAGTTTTTTTATACCATTTCCAGCTACTTTTATGTTAGGATCTACGGTTCCTATAACTACATTCGGTATTTTATTTTTGATAATCAAGTCACAGCACGGAGGTGTTTTACCAAAGTGGCTACAAGGTTCTAAGCTCACATAAATTGTGGCGTTTTCTAATAATGACGTATCTCGTACAGATTGTATTGCATTCACCTCGGCATGGGGTTCTCCTGATTTTTTATGCCAACCTTCACCTATAATGACATTGTTATGTACAATCACACTTCCCACAAGCGGGTTAGGATAGGTTGTGCCAAGGCCGTTTTGGGCCAGCTGTATGCAGCGGTTGATGTATTTTTCATTTATATTCACGGTACAAAAGTAATACTTTTTGAGCTTTTCATTTTGTTAAAATGTTTTACGTCATTATAGCAAAGTATTTCTATTTTTGCATCAATAACCTGATTTTTTAAATATGGAAAATTACAGCATAAGAAAAATAAATAAAGAGGACAATGCAGCAGTGGCTCAATTGATTCGCTCTGTTTTTGACGAAATGGATATTCCAAAAGTAGGTACAGCTTACGAAGATCCGTATTTGGATTTGATGTTTGAGGAGTATAGCAAGCCAAGATCTGTGTATTATGTTGTAGAACATAATGATAGGATTGTAGGCGCGGCTGGAATTGCGCCACTGGCTAATGAAGCGGTTTCTATATGTGAATTGCAAAAAATGTATTTTTTACCTGAAACTCGTGGAATGGGAATTGGAACTGAGATGATGGAAGTATGTTTGCAAAGTGCTCGAAATTTTGGATACGAAAAATGCTATCTAGAAACGATGCCTTTTATGCATGGTGCTCAAAAATTATATAAAAAAACAGGTTTTGAAAACATTGATGGGCCTATGGGTTCTACTGGTCACAGCAGTTGTCCGGTATGGATGTTGAAGGATTTGTAAAATAAATTATGGTGGTGATTTACCCTAAAACTTTCCCTCACACATGAAAATTAAAGAATATAGAACGCAATTCATACAAGATTTAACTGCTCTTTATGGTGAAGATGAGGCTGAAAGTTTTTTTTATTTGATTTTAGAAAATCAACAGCAGCTCAAACGGATTGATCTTGCGCTGCAACCCGATTTAGTTTTTTCAAGTGAAGCACTTCAAGTTTGGGATCAATTTTTAATGCAACTGAAAAACGAAATCCCGGTACAATATGCCCTTGGGGTAACCAGTTTTTATGGATTGGATTTTGAGGTTAATACTAATGTTTTAATTCCAAGGCCCGAAACGGAAGAATTGGTTGATTGGATTCTTAACAATTTACAATCTACAGGTAATAATCAAAAAGTAAAGATTCTTGACATAGGAACGGGTAGTGGTTGTATTGCTATTTCTCTAGCAAAAAATCTAGTAAATGCGCAAGTTTTTGCTCTAGATGTATCTGAAGAAGCATTGAAGACAGCTCAGAAAAATGCTCAAAAAAATCAAGTTAGCATTACGTTTCTGCATCAAAATATTCTTGAAACAAATGATTTATTACAACAATTTGATGTCATTGTTTCAAATCCTCCGTATGTACGCAATTTAGAAAAACAAGAAATTAAAAATAACGTATTACATTATGAACCTCATTTGGCACTTTTTGTTGAAGATTCAGATGCTTTGATTTTTTATAGAAAGATAGCTGAATTGGCTCAAACAAGTCTTTCTAGTAATGGCTTTCTTTATTTTGAAATTAATCAGTATTTAGGTAAGGAAACGGTGGATTTACTTGAAAACTTGAATTTTAAAAATATCGAATTAAGAAAAGATATCTACGGGAATGACAGAATGATACGGTGTAATTACAGTAAACTAGACTAGGAAAAAAAACAGTTTCTTGTTACCAAAAAAAACTACTGGGCACTTCGCGTGAGGGGTAGCAGCACGTTACCATGTAACGCGTATAACCCGACCCTATAAAGAAAAGGGGCAACAATCCAGTATGATTTGTTGCCCCTTTTTTTTATAGGGTCACGCCCTAATTTTACAATGAAATGTCTATTATTCGTAACGCAATGCCTCAATAGGGTCTAAAACAGCAGCTTTAATGGCTGGATATAAACCAGACGCAATAGCTACTATAAAACTGGTGATAAAAGCTGCCATTATTGCGCCCCAAGGGATTACAAAAGCAAAATCCATGGCAGTTGCGATACCAAAACCAATTAAGATACCAAAAATAATTCCTACTAAGCCACCCATTTGGCCTATGAGTAGGGTTTCAATGAAGAATTGAATGGCGATGGTTGTTTTTTTGGCTCCAAGTGCTTTTCGAACCCCAATTTCTCGAGTTCGCTCTGTTACCGATACAATCATAATGTTCATCAATGCAATAGATGAACCTAAAACGGTAATAATTCCAATAAGCCATGATGCCCATCCTAGATATTGTGTAATTCCTAGAATTCTATTAATTAAATCATCACTTCGTACAATCCCAAAATTATTATCTTTTATAGGACTAAGTTTTCTAACCCTACGCATTACGCTTGTTGCGTTGTCTAGCGCTTGCTCTAGTAACTCCTTTTTATTAACCATTACGCTCACGGTATAATTAATGTTAGGTGCTGTAAATAGGGAACGTGCTACTTGGATAGGTATTAATATTCTTAAATCTTGACTATTGCCAAAAGTGGAACCTTTTTCTTTTAACACTCCAATAACTCTAAATTTTGCGCCACGTATGGAGACCACTTTATCTATAGGGTTGATGTCTTTGAATAGTCCTTTTTCAAAATCAGAACCTACTATACATACATAAGCATTATTATCAACATCAAAACGGGTAAAATTTCTACCAGAACTGGTTTCAAGACCTGAATTGGTCATGAAATACTCGTCAACACCTACAACAGAGTTTTCAGGATCTGTTTTAGTCGACTCATATTTTACTTCGGCTCCTGCCGTTGCGGTAAAGGAAAGTGAAGTTTCGGTTAAGGGGTAGTTGTATTTGTTTTTGAAAGCCACCGCTTCGGGATAAGAAATAATAGGATTGATTATTTCACGTTCATCTCGCCCCTGTCTTCTTACGGTATTCTCATATTGCTTAATATTAAAGGTGTTGGCACCCATAGAAGCAAAATCAGAGGAAATAGTATTCTCCAGCGCAGATACAACCGTAAGAATACTCACTAAAGCCGTGATTCCTATGGCGATAATCATCACCGTAAGAACCGTTCGCAACAATTGCGTTCTGATAGAACCAGAAGCAATTCGAACATTTTCTTTAAATAATTTTAACATCATACCCATTTGACACGAATTTACATTTTTTGTTACAAAATTTACAAGCAAAAAAAATATTTTCATGGAGTGTTTAATTTTTTTAGAGCTGTTTCCGGCTTTTGTTGCAATACCGCACTCCAAATTCTTTGTTTTCTTTCTAACTTAAAGGAGCTTCCGCTCGTCGCTCTTTAAGTCAGGAAAACATAAGAATTTGTAGTGCTATATTTTCACGACAATCCGGGCTAAACGAGCAGTAATAAAATGTGGCATTTTGTAAACAGAATAATTTTAAAAATAAGATATTTGCAACCAGAAAAAGATTGCCTCGTAAGGCATAATAATAAGGACAGCAAAAACAGATTCATGGCATCAAAACCTAGCATACCAAAAGGAACCCGAGATTTTTCGCCAGCAGATGTGGCTAAAAGAAATTATATCATTCAAATTATTAAAAGCAATTTTGAAAAATTTGGCTTTCAACCTATAGAAACTCCATCGTTTGAAAACTCTGAAACCTTAATGGGTAAGTACGGAGAAGAAGGTGATCGATTGATTTTTAAAATATTAAATTCTGGAGACTATCTTTCTAAAGCCAACGAAAGTCATCTAGAAAGTAAAGACAGTACAAAATTAACGTCAAGCATTTCAGAGAAAGCCTTGCGTTATGATTTGACGGTACCTTTTGCACGCTACGTGGTGCAACATCAAAACGATATTGAATTTCCGTTTAAGCGTTATCAAATCCAACCCGTTTGGAGAGCTGATCGACCTCAAAAAGGACGTTTTAGAGAGTTTTATCAATGTGACGCCGATGTAGTTGGGTCAAAATCTTTGTGGCAAGAAGTAGAATTGGTTCAATTGTATGACACCGTTTTTACAGCTTTAGGATTGCAAGGCGTAACCATCAAAATCAATAATAGAAAAATTTTATCTGGAATTGCAGCCGTAATAGGAGCCTCTGACAAGCTGATTGATTTCACAGTGGCTCTTGACAAATTAGACAAAATAGGTGAAGATGGAGTCAAGAAAGAAATGATAGAAAAAGGAATTCCTGAGGAAGCACTGTCAAAAGTTCAGCCTCTATTTAATTTCACAGGTTCTATCACTGAGAAAATCGAGAAGCTCTCTGTTTTATTACAAGACTCAGAAGAAGGTATGAAAGGTGTGGAAGAATTGCGTTTTATTTGTGAAACGGTTTCACAACTAGGGCTGTCAACAGCTGTTTTAGATCTAGATGTTACATTAGCAAGAGGATTAAATTATTACACTGGAGCTATTTTTGAAGTGGCACCACCCAAAACTGTTGCCATGGGATCCATCGGTGGCGGAGGACGTTATGATGATTTAACGGGTATTTTTGGTTTGAAAAACATGAGTGGAGTGGGAATATCTTTTGGTCTTGATCGAATTTATTTGGTGGTAGAAGAACTAAAGTTGTTTCCAGAAACAGTAGCAGCAACATCTAAAGCTTTATTTATCAATTACGGAAATAATGAAGCCTTTTATGCCATGCAAGCTATTAAGAAGCTTAGAGAAATTGGAATTAAAGTAGAGTTGTATCCAGATAATGTAAAAGTGGCAAAGCAGTTTCAGCATGCTGACAAGCGTGGAATACCTTTTGCAATTATTGCAGGAGAACAAGAATTAGAATCTAAAACATTTGCTCTTAAAAATTTACTTTCAGGAGAACAGCAGGTTCTCGATTTAGAAGGTTTGAAAAATTATCTCTTACAGAATTAAAAAAAAAGCTTCGTTGAAAAACGAAGCTTTTTTTATATAACGTAAATGTGAATTAATAATTTGTCATTCTATTTCATGCGAAATGAATAAAACCATTTACAAATATAACATAAATATAATATGATAATCTTAAAAAAAACCTAAATTTCAAACAAAGCGTTGATAAAAATTGTTAAGAAATTTATTTTTTTTATTCAGTTTAAAGGAATTCAAGTTGGTTGTACGTGAGCCATTTTTGGTAAAATCCCCCTTTTTGATAAGCATAAATAATATTAAGTGTGACAATTTGACATTTTAATAGAATTGGCAGTACTTTTGCAATTCAAAAAAAGATTAAAATGAAGTTTAAGAATATTTTTAAAAATAAGAGCACTATGACCACTGAAAATACAGAAATCGATCAAGAATTACAGGATGCAACATTAGAAAATAATGTTAATGAAGAGCAGGTTATTGTTGAGGAATTAAGCGTGGAAGAACAATTAACACAAGATTTAGCAAAAGAAAAAGATAAATACCTAAGGTTGTTCGCAGAGTTTGAGAATTACAAAAGAAGAACAACTAAGGAACGTATTGAGTTGTTTAAAACAGCAAATCAAGAAGTCTTACTTGCTATGTTACCAGTGCTAGACGATTTTGATAGAGCTATTATTGAGATTAACAAATCAGAGGATGAATTGCTTACTAAAGGTGTTGAGCTTATCCATGAAAAACTAAAAAATACTTTAGTGGCTAAAGGCTTAGAGCAAGTTGAGGTTACAGCAGGTGACGCATTTGATGCTGATTTTGCCGAAGCTATTACTCAAATTCCAGCTCCATCAGACAGTATGAAAGGTAAAATTGTGGATGTGCTAGAAAAAGGATACAAACTTGGAGACAAGATTATCCGTTTTCCAAAAGTGGTAATCGGTCAATAATACAACTGCGATGCTGGTTGAAAGTGTCATTTTAAGTATAAATGTGGGGTACTAGCTTTTTAAGATAGTACTAAAATACATTCGCACTAAATAAAAAATACAGATGAAAAAAGATTTTTACGAAATATTAGGCATTACTAAAAGTGCAACTGCTGCAGAAATAAAAAAAGCATACAGACAAAGTGCCTTGCAACATCACCCTGATAAAAATCCTGGCGATAAAGCTGCTGAAGAGAAATTTAAGTTAGCGGCAGAAGCTTATGAGGTATTGAGTGATCCACAAAAAAAGGCAAAATACGATCAGTACGGTCATCAAGCATTTGATGGTTCAGGCGGTTTTGGCGGAGGTGGTCATGGCGGTATGAACATGGATGATATTTTCAGTCAGTTTGGAGATATTTTTGGAGGTGGTTTTGGTGGTTTTGGTGGCGGCGGTGGCGGCGGAGTTCGTCGTGCTAAAGGAAGCAACCTGCGCATAAAAGTAAAACTTACTCTTGAAGAAATTGCAAACGGTGTTGAAAAGAAAGTTAAAGTAAAAAGAAAAGTTCAAGCCCCAGGCGTTTCCTATAAAACGTGCTCTACTTGTAATGGTCAAGGTCAGGTCATGAGAGTTACGAACACTATTTTGGGTAGAATGCAATCTGCTACAACGTGTTCTTCTTGTAACGGTTCTGGTCAAATATTAGATAAAAAACCATCTGAAGCAGATTCACAAGGGATGATCCTTGAAGACGAAACTGTTTCAATTAAAATACCAGCTGGTGTAGTTGATGGTATGCAATTAAAAGTTTCTAATAAAGGAAACGATGCGCCAGGAAACAGTATTCCAGGTGACTTGATTGTTGCTATTGAGGAACTAGAACATGATTTCTTGAAACGTGAAGGTGAAAACTTGCACTATGATTTATACATCAGTTTTGCTGAAGCTGTTCTTGGAATTTCAAAAGATATTGAAGCCATAAACGGAAAAGTAAGAATTAAATTAGAAGAAGGTATTCAATCGGGTAAAATATTAAGATTAAAAGGTAAAGGGATACCAAGTATCAATGGATACGGAAATGGAGATTTATTAGTTCATGTGAACGTATGGACTCCTAAAACATTGAACAAAGAACAAAAACAGTTTTTTGAAAAAAATCTAACCGACGATAATTTTATTCCAAATCCTGAGAAATCAGATAAGTCATTTTTTGAAAAAGTAAAAGACATGTTTTCGTAATTCAAAAATATTGATTTTGAATGTAGACATTCATAAAAAACCCATCCTTATGCACAAGGATGGGTTTTTTGTGAAATGCAATTTGTTATTTTGGTGTCAGCAAAAAGCATTTTACGCAAGGCTAAAAAATTAACTTTTTGCCAAAATAAAATACTACTTATATCAAACTATTCTAAGTATTTCGATACTAATTATTTACTTTTACACCATTAAAATATAAGTATGAGTACTATTCTTGAAATCAATCAAGTTGTAAAACAATACGGCGATTATAAGGCACTTAATGCAGTATCGCTTAATATACCTAAAGGCAGTATTTACGGACTCTTGGGCCCAAATGGAGCTGGTAAAACATCATTAATTCGAATTATCAATCAAATTACAATGCCTGATAGTGGCACTGTAATTTTTGATGGAGAAAAATTACAACCCAAGCATGTACAACACATAGGATATTTACCAGAGGAACGAGGCTTGTATAACACGATGAAAGTAGGAGAGCAATGCCTGTACTTAGCGCAAATGAAAGGTCTTTCAAAGGCTGAAGCCAAAAAGCAACTGGAATATTGGTTTGATAGACTAGGTATTCAAGGCTGGTGGAACAAAAAAATCCAAGAACTGTCTAAAGGGATGGCTCAAAAAATTCAATTTGTTGTGTGTGTGTTGCATAAACCCAAATTGCTCATTTTTGACGAACCTTTTTCGGGTTTTGACCCTGTGAATGCCATTATTATCAAAGACGAAATTCTAGCTCTGAGAGATCAGGGTGCCACAATAATTTTCTCTACCCACCGTATGGAAAGTGTGGAGGAAATGTGCGATCATATTGCATTGATTCACAAATCAAATAAATTAATTGAAGGGAAGCTAAATGATGTCAAGAGGCAATTTAAAACCAATACTTTTGAAGTAGGCATACTTTCGGATAAGCCTGAAGCTTTAATGCAAGCGCTATCTCAAAACTTTAGCACAAATCCTGCCCAATTTAAATCGTTAAATAATGAGTTTAAATTAAACATTCAATTAGGGAATGCATCACCAAATGAGTTGCTCAACAGTTTAACTCCTTTTGGTCAAATCACACATTTTGTAGAAAAAATCCCGAGTGTGAATGATATTTTCATTCAAACCGTTAGCGGTTCTTAGCAAGACATGTGCACATTAAAAAATAAACTAAATAACCATTTTTTGATTCCTCTTTTTTGGGAATTTTGGACAAATCAAAACTAAAAAATGTCAATAATTACATTAATCATCAAGCGAGAATTCATTACCAAGGTACGCAACAAGTCCTTTATTGTAATGACTTTTTTAAGTCCGTTGCTATTTGTGGCCATTGCAGTTTTTGTGGCCTACTTGAGCAGTATGAAACCAGATACAAAGCGCATTGCCATACATGATAAATCGGGATTGTTTGTACAAGAATTTTTAAAGAAAAATAGCAAAAAAGCCACGTATGACTACCAAGATTTAACAGGTCTTGATTTAAATTTTTTAAAAGATAGTATTAGTGCTGAGGCATACGAAGGAATAATTTATATCCCAAAAGTACAGGATACAAAACTGTTAGAAAATAAAATTCAATACATATCAAATGATAGTCCAGGCATTACATTTATTGAAAACATGCAAGATGTTGTTGCTAATAAGTTGACAAAGGCAAATTTAGAACAAGCTAAACTCGATACACTTGCCATCAAAAAAGCACAGGCAAAAGTTGTTATTAACATTACAAAAGCATCTGGAGAAGAGAGTCTCAAAGGATTAAACGAAATTAAAATTGGAATAGGTGGAGCATTTGGTTACCTGATCATGATGTTTATTATCATTTATGGCAACATGGTCATGCGTAGCGTAATAGAGGAAAAAACAAGCCGAATTGTAGAAATCATTATATCCTCTGTTAAACCATTTCAATTAATGATGGGAAAAATTATAGGGACAGCTCTGGCAGGATTGTTGCAATTTTTTATTTGGGCGTGTTTAGGGTTTATATTGCTTTTCTCAGTGTCACTATTTTTTGGAGTTAATATAGGACCTGTTTCTGGTGCTCAAGATGTACTTTCGGCACAGCCAGAAATGAGCAGTTCAGCCGCACTTTATATCAAGGAATTATGGAACTTACCTATTGCAGGTATACTAGCGGGTTTTGTAGTTTATTTTATAGGAGGCTATTTGTTATACAGCTCTTTCTATGCCGCAATTGGAGCTGCAGTAGACAATCAAACCGACTCTCAACAGTTTTTAATGCCCATCATCATGCCGCTTATACTCAGCGTATATGTAGGTTTCTTTACTGTTATCAATGATCCACACGGTACAGTGGCAGTAGTTTTTTCAATGATTCCGCTTACTTCTCCCATAGTTATGCTCATGAGAATTCCCTTTGGCGTACCTTTGTGGCAAATAGCCATATCAGTAACGTTACTTTTTGCTTCTTTTTTATCCGTAGTTTGGTTTGCTGGTAAAATTTACCGAATCGGAATTTTAATGTATGGTAAAAAACCAACATGGAAAGAGTTGTATCGATGGATGAAGTAGTAAAATAACTTATAAAATGCTGTTCAAGAGTGTTTTTTAGGAGCTGTTTCCCGCTTTTCATTTCAATCTTTCCTGCTCTGCTAGCGCGCCGCAGTAAAGGATTTCCATTGCAATCGGGGCTAGAGAATCCCGTAAGAAAGTTGAATTTTGCAATAAAAATAATTTGGTGTTCATAAGCCAATCAAAAATATAAATATGTCAAAAATACTTATCATTGAGGATGAGGCAGCCATAAGAAGGGTGCTCTCAAAAATCCTATCAGAAGAAAATGATAGCTACCAAGTAGAGGAGGCAGAGGATGGTGCAGTGGGTTTGGAAAAAATTAAAACCACTGATTATGACCTGGTTCTATGCGATATAAAAATGCCAAAAATGGATGGGGTTGAAGTGCTAGAAGCAGTCAAAAAAATCAAACCAGAAATTCCTATGGTCATGATATCTGGACATGGTGACATGGAAACGGCTATTAATACCATGCGTTTAGGAGCTTTTGATTACATTTCTAAACCACCTGATTTAAACCGATTATTGAATACGGTTCGAAATGCTTTGGACAAAAAACAACTCGTAGTTGAGAATAAAATTCTAAAGAAAAAAGTCAGCAAGAATTACGAAATGATTGGTGAGAGCGAGCCCATAAATCATATTAAAATCATGATTGATAAAGTAGCTCAAACCGAGGCTCGTGTTCTTATCACAGGACCTAACGGAACCGGAAAAGAATTAGTAGCGCATCAATTGCATGAAAAAAGCGAACGTGCAAACTTTCCTTTAATCGAAGTGAATTGTGCTGCAATCCCTTCTGAATTGATAGAGAGTGAATTATTTGGTCATGTAAAAGGAGCTTTTACATCAGCAGTAAAAGACCGTGCAGGAAAATTTGAAGCGGCAGATAAAGGGACTATTTTCTTAGATGAAATTGGTGATATGAGCCTTTCGGCGCAAGCCAAAGTTTTAAGAGCGCTACAAGAAAGTATGATTACTCGTGTAGGAGCAGATAAAGACATAAAAGTTGATGTAAGAGTAGTTGCTGCTACAAATAAGGATTTGAAAGTTGAAATTGCCGATGGACGTTTTAGAGAGGATTTATACCACAGGCTGGCTGTAATCCTAATAAAAGTACCAGCTCTTAATGACAGGCGTGATGATATTCCATTGTTGATCAAGCATTTTGCTGATAAAATAGCCTCTGAGCAAGGAAATACGGTAAAGAAATTTTCAGCAGCAGCAATCAAATTACTGCAAGAATATGATTGGACGGGGAATATTAGGGAATTACGCAATGTTGTGGAACGCTTGATTATCCTTGGCGGAAGCGAGATTTCAGAGAATGATGTGAAGTTATTTGCATCAAAATAATTAAATAATTTAGAGGTTGAATCATTTAAAAATTAGTGAGCTAATCATTTAATTTTTAAATTTTTGAATCTTTCAATCTAAAAAGAATGAAATTAAAAAAATTAAACGAGACGCTGCAACAAAACTTAATTGACAACGGGTTCTTAGAGGCGAATGACATTCAGAAAGAGACCTTTGGTACCTTAAAAAGTGGTTCCGATGCTATTATTGTAGCACCAGCTGGCAGCGGAAAATCAACTACAATTGTGATCAATGTGATTCAACGATTGGTTGGAACTGTCGAAGAGTCGCCACGTGCTTTAATCATCGTATCGGATAAGGAAAAAGTGGTTGAGATGGTAGCGCAATTTGAAAAATTGGCAAAATACACGGACTTAGAAATATATGGTGTGCATGACAAAGGTGATATGGATTATGACAAAAATTACATTTCAACTGGTATAGATGTTTTGATTGGGACGCCCAATAAATTGAGTGAAATGTTTTCATCGGCGGGCTACAACGTGAACCGATTGAAAATGTTTATTCTAGACGATGCTGACCCAATTTTGAAATTGCGTCACGAAACTAAAATCATGCGTATTTCCAACAGTATTGACAAAACACAACGCATTATTTTCACGGAGCAGTTCACAGAACGAATTGAAATCATGACCGAGAGAATGTTAATAGAACCTTTTGAATTTGATTTTTATGAAGATGAAGATGAGGACGAAGATGAGGATGAAGAAGAAGATGGCGAAGAAGAAAATAATGATGATAATTAAAAAATAGGAATACAATGGGATTAATGAAAGTATTTTCAGGAAGTGAAATTTTGGCGCAAGCCTTACAAGAAAGATTAGAAATAGCTGGTGTTGAAACCTTAAAAAAGGACAACATTCAATCTTCACGTTTGGGAGGTTTTGGCGGAAGTGATTTAGCAGTAGAACTTTTTATTCAAGAAACTGATTTTGCAAAAGCCAATCCAGTTATTGAAGATTTTAGAATGAATATCTAAGCTAGTCTGTGACTGATTTTTTAGCTGTAAAATAAAAATTATGAAATACAAAATGCTTGTCCTAGACATGGACGATACCTTGTTGACGGATGATCATACGATTTCTCCAGAGAACAGAAAAATGATTGCTAGGGCTCAAGATTTAGGTGTTGAGGTAGTTTTAGCATCAGGTAGACCTACGCCTGCCATGACGCAATTTGCTCATGAGTTGAAAAATAATTTCATGATTTCTTTTAATGGAGCAGTAGTGTCTGATTTGAATACTAGTGAAATTCTTTTTGAAAAATCTTTGACCAAAGAGCAAATTCATACACTCCATGAATACAGTTTAAAAAGTAATACCCACATCATTACCTATATCAATGACGTCATTATTAGCGAGACACACTCTGAGTTTATTGAGGTAGAACGCAGTATTACAGGGCTTGAACATCATTTAGTACCTGATTTTAAAGCTGCTGTTACCACTAATGCTGTAAAGTGTATCTTGCTGGAAGAACCTTCTTACTTAAAAGAAGTAGAAAAAGATTTAAAAAACGCTATGCCAGATTTAAGTGTTTCCATGTCAAAACCTTTTTTCTTAGAAGTAGCACCAAACGGAATTGATAAAGCAGCAAGTATTGCTTTTTTGGCTAAAAAATTAGCAATTGATCAAAGCGAAATCATTGCAGTAGGGAATGCTGGGAACGATTTATCCATGATTCAATATGCTGGACTTGGCGTTTGGGTAGATAATGTTACTCCTGAGTTACGCATGTACGGGGATGAAATTGTGGCATCAAACAACAATCATGGTGTTGCCGAAGTTATTGAACGTTTTATTTTGAACGTAAACTAATAAAAAAGCGATACACTTATTTTAAATGTATCGCTGAATATCGTTTTACTGTTTTGTATATCTCTACAGTTTAGCTACTGATATAAAGTATTTATTTCCGTCTCCCATAGTTAGTTTCACGCGCTCGTCACAAATATCAATTGCATGAGTTTTACTTACATAACAATTGCATGAAGTATTCTTGTCTTTTGCCATTGGTGTATCACACTTGACATTTTTGAAGGTAGCTAGTTGTGGGTTGTATAATGAAACTAGATCTGTAGATGCTGTTACCAGTGAAATAATACTGGCGCTATTATCATTTGCAATGCGATACACTATTCTATCCGTGTAATTCACGCCATCAATAACAACTTTGCGAATGTAGGTGTACGCAATAGAGCTAGTTTCGGCTTCTTTTATTTCGAATTTAAAACCTAATGTTCTAATTTCTAAATCAAATTTTTGTTGTGAGTTGTAATTTGCCCAATTACTCAATGTCGTAACTGATGGGAATGTGTTGGTTTTTGGAGCAGGATTTTGACCATAACAGCCTAGAGCTGCTAAAAGAATGAAGTAGATTGTGGGGAAAAATTTTTTCATTGTTGTTGTAAAATGTTGCCTACTCTAGTTGGTTTTCGGCTTACCCAGTTTTTAATAGTTTGTTTTTCAGTGTTTTAAAATACAAAAAATCATTAGTTAAAGATAGTACATATAAATGCAATCTCAAAGTGTCATTTGATTATTGTGCTATTTTATAACATTTCTTAATTAAACAATTACTACAACGTATTTTAGGATCTGTTTAGTATTTCATTTTTAGATAGCATTGCTTTTTATTTTGGTTTCAAAATTAGATCCATTTTAATTGCGAATGCACTTCTTTCAAAATCATAACAAGCAACTTCTAATTGGAGCGTATAGATTGCTAAATCTTAATTATTGTTTACAAGTTGTTTTTATTTTTAAAAAATTTTTGCACGCTTTTTTTGTTTTTTTCGAAGGAGGAGGAAGTGCATTTTGGCGTAAGCTATTGCGCCATTTTTTTTTAAATATTAAGAAATTTAAGATTTGTTCTTAAACTTGATTTTTTAATGGTTTTTATTTTTAGAAAATTGTGCATGTTTTTTGTCATTCCGACGAAGGAGGAATCTTAGAAAACCTGGCACTAAACTGGTGTTTGATTGAATTTGCATATCCTAAAAATTATAGGATTTAATATTGTTTTCACGCAGATTTCGCAGATTTCCGCTGAAAAATCAATATAAATCTGTTGAATCTGCGTGCTATTTTTTCCTTTTTCCTCTTAAATTAATTACATTAATTGGGCGTCAGTTTGAATACATTATGTGTTAGCTTTTCAATAATCTTTTCTCAAAAACTTTCGTTGTCTTTCCCAATCTCCTCTTTGCAAACAAGATTGAATCTGTTCATTTAAATAGGTTTTTATTGGAATCAACTTTATTCCTAAATCTGATTTATTAGTTATTTCCAATAAATTCCTCCATTCTGCTGCTTGGATATCTCCAATAATCACATCTCCTGAATATGTACCTCCGTTACCTCTCCACATTAGCCTCCCAAAAAGCTCTATATCTTGATTCAATGAAATAAATAGCAAAAAGATTTCTTCATATAATTCTTTTCTTGAATGTCTTATCAAGTCTACAATGATTTGAATTTTTTTATAATCTTGATTATTATCAATGACGTATTTTCTAATAAAATCATCTGCTCTTTTTTTCAGTGCTTCTTCTTTTGGGTTTCTAAAGAAAACGTTACAATAATGCTCCAAAATACCAAAATACACGTCTTTTTCAATTATTAAGTCGAATACTTGAATTAACGTCTCTTCTATGTTTTCTATATTCCAAACATAGCTCATATCACTATGGTCGCCTCCAAGACTATGTCTGTCGCTTGCTGAATATAAACTCTCAATAAATTCTATTAAGAAATTTCTATCAATTTTCAGTATTTCTAAAAAACCTTTTCCTTCGTAGTCAAAATGATTTTGAATCAAGTTTTGTTGGATATAAGCTTTTTTTATCAACTTAATGTCGTCTCCGAGATTGTCAAAATGCTTACTGAAGAAATCCATCCAAACTTGTAAACGTGTACCATCTTTTTCGTTTTTTTCTGTAATGGTTCTTAAAATTATTTGAAATAAGTTTGGTTCTACTTTTAAAAATCGTTCGAGCCTGTCAAAATGAATAGTGTTAGGATTATTCATTTTGGAAATCGTCTTTACCAACGATACAGATAAGTCGGCATTTATTAAAGAATCATCTATAAAATCGTAGAATGATAACTCCCAAAGTTCCTCTAATTCAAACTCAAATTGCTGGATAATTTCCCAAATTTGATTTGCTGTAGTTTCAATTTTTAATTGATTTCTAAAAATGCCTCTTGGCACATATTTAATTTCATTACCATTTTCAACAACTTTTTTTAATAAAGCAAGTCCAATATTAAAATCTCTTGAGCAATTCTCATCAATAACAAAATCAAGAGTATTGTTATAATTCCAATTATTGTCTGCAGAATTTTTTAATAGAACGAATGTGTCGTAAAATGTATTGATTTCATCAACATCGGTTAATATGAATGAGGTTCTTATTTCTGCCTCTTTTAATCTTTCATACTCTCGAAAATCATCAAATTCATACATTTCCTTATCTCTAAACCTATCCCAATCTATTTTTAGGAATGTCAAGTAAGTTTCATTAACAAATTTGTTGGTGAAGTTTGAGAACTCAGGTAAATTGAATTCGTGTCTTTTGAACCACCTAATTTGGTCTTGAACATATTTACAATATTCAAAATTTTCATTGTTTAAATGATTATCTATAATATTGAGAACAAATGGAATGTCAAATTCCATTATTTCATTATTTACATCGGGGTGAACTCGCGAATAATTCTTTAATAACCTGAAAGCCATTTCAGGACGAGATGCAAAACTATTATCTAATGTATCCCATATTTTCGTTCTAAATTCTTGTATAGTATTATTGTTAGGAATTGGATATTGATAGTGAATAAAACTATTATTCCTACCTCCTTTAAATTGTTGAAATTGATAGGATAAGAAAGTTTTTGAAAGTTCATAAAATGATGTTGAAAGTAATTCATCATCTTTGTTTAGACCATATATTAATATATCGAAAAGAGTTTTTTGTCTATAAAAATCGTAGCGTTCATCATCTCTATCGAAAATTAATAATTCTCTAATTTTATGAATAAGTTCCGGCAATTTATCCGGTTTTCTGGTTACATATTCGAACAACAATTCAATTGAATCTTTTAAAGAGTTACTATTAAGACGAAAAAAATTACCTAGTAATTCAATTATATTATCCTTGTGATAATTGAATTGATTATTTTCATAAGAAGAGTCATATTTGGTTTCTTCAATTTTCGGAAACGTTTCTATGTACTGATATGTGAATTCTAAAGTTTGGTCTTGTAAATAAAACCAAAATGAATTGAGAAAATTAAAAGACTTTTCGCTATTGTTTCGAATTAAGTTCCAATATTCAACTAACTCAGGTTTAATTTTGTCCATCACATTTTGTGGGCCAAATGTATTATTCGCAGGAATAATACTGTCTGTAAATCTACTTTGATAATTTTCAAAATAGTTGTTTAGCAGAACTTGAAAGGAAAGTAAGTTGTCTTTTATAAATGCTTTGTAAAAGAAAAATGTAGCAAGATTTTGTTCAGGGACTTTTACGTGTTCAAATTGAATTTCTGCCAATTCCAACTTGTCAAGTTTGTCAATAGTATCTATAAAATCATTGTATGAGATATCAAATTTTTCTAAAATTGATTCTGTTACTTCTTTATTCTTATATGGAATTGTATAAAAGAAAGCAATAATTCCAAGACATCTAATATTTAAGGGATTTTCAAACTCGCCATCATCTTTGATGAAAGTTGAAAAATACTTTTCAAATAAATCGGAAACATCATGTAAAGCATATAAGTTTTGTTCCTTTTTTGCCAAAAGGGAAGTCATTATTGCTAATCTTGGATTACCATCTGAGATTCGAACTATTTCTTTGTGATAATCAGGGTTTAAAATTTCAAATGGTTCAGATTTTATTATATCAATAATTTGTTCATCGTTTAGCTTTTGTAAGTCTATTCTTTTAGTTGAGAACTCTTGACATTTCCTTCCGATTTCTTGAAACGCATAATCTCTTACAGTAATTATTATTTTAAGTTTACCGTTTCTATTAGCCTTAAAAAAGCCTGTTATTTGTTCAAATGCATCAATCCTATTTGCATCATCAACAAAAAGTAAATAGTTTTTTTCTACATGAAAATATTGATACAAATCCTCAAGCAAAGTATGACTCTTATATGAAACACAATATGCTTGATATGATTCATTTTTTACTAAATAATTGTTGATAGTTTCAATCGACAACTTTGTTTTTCCAACTCCAGGAGCTCCTGTGAGTATTATAAAGTCGTGACTATCTATAGCATTACTTAATTGTTCTAATTCTGTTTCCCTATGTAAGAATGTATTGTTCAAAGGAGTGGCAATACCCTTTGAAGCTCTATCATACTCTTTGATAAAGTTGTCTATTGAAACAATTTGACCTGTATCTAAAGGCAAGCCTAAATAATGATGAGCTAAATCTCTATGATTTAAATGAAGTTCTAACGCTAATTCTTGCAACATTAAATAGCGAATTCTAATATCAGCTTTAAAACTTTGGGCTAATGCATTTAATTCAGTTATTTTCTCTTGATCTATGTTCCAATTGAAACAAAGTACGATTTCTTGAATTTTATCAATAGGTATTTTTGTCTTATCTGGGTCAAAACAAGCTTTTATATCATTAGCTAACTTGTTTTTTGTACTCGTATCAGTTGTAATTTCTGAATATAAGAAGTTGCCGTTTGGCAATTGAAAGAATGTGTCAGGAGTTCCTTTTGTTGTCTTTTGTTTTCCAGTTTGGCTTCCTGTTCTAGATATAGCCATGTAATTATTATCTCTTATAATTAAATAACTATCGCAAAGCTCTTGAAACACAGTTCCATTTATTTCTTTCAGGCGATTTTCTATTGTTTGGAGTCTGCTCATATTATTCTTATTCAATTTCTTCGAGCGTTAGCAAGAAACAGCTCTTTTGGTTTTTAGTGTTGAACTTTGTGTTGGCAAAAAACTAAATTTACCCTTGTAAAGTTGGCTTTTCTCTCACTTCTACTTTATTAATTTATAATACGCTTTTCGTTTTTAACATTTTCAAAATGGATTTATGGGTAACATAAGTTTGGCTTGTGTCCCAAATATAGAAATAATAATTTTATTACAAAAGTAACAGCGTGTTTCTTGTTGATGCAGTTTTGGTGTGTACTAAGTGAGTTTGCGTGAGGGATAGCAGCGGTATCCTTTATTTTTTTTCTTTAAAAAAATAAAGATAGAGCGTATAGCCCGACCCGCAGTTTACGGAGGGGCACGCCCTGTTTAATAAAAATTCAATTCGTTGTAGTATTCTCGTATTTGTTCGTAAATTTGCGCACGCTATTTTTTTGACAACGATTTCATTAGATAGCGCTTACTTATGGAAAAACGCAAAAAAGTAGCCTTTTATACTTTAGGCTGTAAACTCAATTTCTCAGAAACATCAACTATTGCGCGCAATCTTCAAGACGAGGGTTTTGATCGCGTTGATTTTGAAGATGTGGCTGATATGTATGTGATTAATACGTGTTCAGTTACTGAAAATGCCGATAAACAATTCAAGCAAGTGGTGCGTAAGGCCATGAAGCTCAATGATAAAGCTTTTGTGGCTGCGGTGGGTTGTTATGCGCAACTGAAACCGGAGGAATTGGCGGCGGTGGATGGCGTAGATTTGGTTCTTGGTGCTACCGAAAAATTCAAACTAGCCGATTACATCAACGATTTGTCTAAAAATGATATGGGCGAGGTGCATTCGTGCGAGATTGCCGAAGCTGATTTTTATGTAGGCAGTTATTCTATAGGCGATAGAACGCGCGCGTTCTTAAAAGTTCAGGATGGTTGTGATTATAAATGTACCTATTGCACGATTCCGCTTGCGAGAGGAATTTCTAGAAGTGACGAGTTAGAAAATGTATTGAAAAATGCAGCTGAAATTTCGAAACAAGACATTAAAGAAATCGTACTTACTGGTGTAAATATTGGCGATTACGGTAAAGGGGAATTTGGAAATAAAAAACACGAACATACTTTTCTGGAATTGGTTCAGGCTTTGGATGAAGTAGACGGTATTGAGCGTTTGCGAATTTCGTCTATTGAACCGAATTTATTGAAAAACGAAACGATTGAATTTGTTTCGAAAAGCAGGACTTTTGTACCGCATTTTCATATTCCGTTGCAATCAGGAAGTAATGATATTTTGAAGTTAATGAAGCGTCGTTACTTGCGCGAGGTGTATACAGAGCGCGTGAATAAAATTCGCGAGGTGATGCCACACGCGTGTATAGGTGTAGACGTGATTGTAGGTTTTCCTGGTGAAACGGACGAGCATTTTCTGGAAACGTATCATTTTTTGAATGATTTGGATATTTCGTACTTGCATGTTTTTACGTATTCAGAGCGTGATAATACCGAAGCTGCTGCTATGAGTGGCGTGGTTCCGGCAAATGTGCGTGCGAAACGTAGTAAAATGTTACGTGGACTCTCGGTTAAAAAACGTCGTGCTTTTTATGAAAGTCAATTGGGAACGCAACGCAAAGTGTTGTTTGAAAGTGAAAATAAAGAAGGTTACATTCACGGATTTACTGAGAATTACGTAAAAGTAAAAACGCCTTGGAATCCAGAATTGGTGAATACGCTGCACGATATCAACTTGACTCGAATTGATGAGGATGGCAGCGTGCGCATGGATTTTGTATCTGTGTTAGTGTAGGTTTTAAACATATAAGTCATTTAAGTAAAACATTTTAAACCATTAAGGGGTTGAGTTCATTAAGTTTTAGGCTTAATTTTCTTGATTTCTTAATGTTTTTTTGAAGTTTAATTCTGTAACAACTAATACAAATTGTGTAAGAGACTTGATAGCTGATTGAGGTAATTTTAACAAAATAAAATTAAACCTTATGAAGCCAATTGTTTATATCCTCAGTGCATTAGTTTGCTCTGTTTTGTTTTCTTGTCAAGAGAATGCCAAAAAGTCTAAAGACAAAAATCAAACAGAAAAACTACCAACAAAAATAGAACGAAAAAAACCGGGTAGCATCTCTTATCATTTTGAAAACACAAAAGAATGGGTGGAGAAAGCTACAAACAATAGTGCTCAATTGCAGCTTGCTTATGCTATTAATAGAACAGATGCTGAGAATTTTAAAAAATTAGATTCGGTACTTGTACCCAATGATTTTACTGGAGACATAGCCTATTATTTACCTTTTCCTTTGAAAGTTCCGTATTTGAAAGATGTTGACAAGATTATCTATTTTTCGTACCCAACACAAACCTTTGCAGCCTATGAAAACGGCGAACTAATTTATACCGGTCCAACGAATATGGGAAGGGAAAAAGATAAAACACCAACGGGATTGTTTTTTACCAACTGGAAAGCTGAAAAAACAACCAGTACTTTTAACGACGAATGGGATTTAAAATGGAATTTTAACATCGAAAATAAATTGGGTGTTGGTTTTCATCAATATGCTTTGCCAGGGTATCCAGCGTCGCACTCTTGTTTGAGACTTCAGGAAAGTGATGCTAAAAAACTGTACAGTTGGGCAGACGAATGGATACTTCAAGATGATCAAAATGTAAAAGTAAAAGGAACTCCTGTCATTGTTTTCGGAGCCTATCCGTTTGGCAAAACCAAACCTTGGTATGTTTTGGCAGACGATGCGAAAGGTTTACAACTCAGTGAAAGTGATATCGAAAGAGAAACAAAAGCACATATGAATACTATTTTAAAAGAACAGAAAAATAGAGCTACGCAACAAAATAAGGAATAGCCACAGATTGTAATAAAGAAAAAACCATTGAGAAAGCGATTTTAATTTGCTTCTCAATGGTTTTTAATTTTTATCCTTTTTGTTTTTTAAAATCCTTACGGATTAGTAGACCAAAGGCTGCTGTTTTTTACAAACACGCGACGGTTTAGTTTCAGTTGCGCGATTACGAGCTCAGCCATATCTTCGGCTTGCATTACTTTATCCGGATTTCCGTCGGTTAGTTTTAGTTCTTTTGCCATGTCAGTAGCAACTGTACTTGGTGTAAGTGCGGTAACGCGTATGTTGTGTTTGCGCATTTCTTGCATCAATGAATCGGTTAGTCCTAACAACGCAAATTTAGAGGCACTGTAGGCGCTAGTCAATGCATTTCCAGCCAATCCAGCGGTTGATGAGATGTTGATAATGTCTCCAGTTTGTCTTTCAATCATGTTCGGAACAACGGCTCTGGTTACGTAATACGGTCCCATTAAATTCACTTGAATAATGCGTTCCCAGTCTGTCGGTTCTAATTCTAAGAATTTTCCAAAAGAAGCAATACCCGCGTTATTAATTAAAATATCAATAGTTCCAAATTCGCTTAGTGCTTTTTCTACCGCAGCGTTTACAGAGTTGATGTCAGCAACATCTGCAGTAACAGCCAGTGCTTTTACACGTAATGAACGTACTTTGGCCGCTACGCTATCAATTTCTTCTTGAGTGCGCGCTACTAAAATTACGTTTACGCCTTCTTTGGCTAATGCCAATGCAATTGCTTTACCTATTCCTTTTCCAGCACCAGTAACAAGTGCATTTTTATTTTTTAAATCAGTCATTTTTTGCTTTGTTTTTGTTCCAAAACAAAGTTAAGGCATTTGCTCAGGGTAGAGGCTGTCTTTAACTTAAAATTAAAGCCAAAATATTTTAGAACTATTTCTCAACTTTTGGAGTTAAAAGAATGAAGTTTTCAATTGAAAAATGAAATAAAAAAAGAGCTAACAGGTTTTCAAAACCTATTAGCTCTAAAACTTAATAAATTATTTCACAGTTTCTACCAAACGGACAAACTCTGCTTTATAACCGTCTTCGTCATTGGACAATCCTTCTTTTGCCAGTTTTTTGATTTCTTCAGAGGATTTATTAGATACTAGTTTTGAATCTCTCAATTTCAACCCAAACCAAGCTACAGCGGAACTAAATTTAAAATCATCGGACGAATTTTTCAAGGGAATTGATTTGTTTTCAATAGCCTTTACCATTTCGATACTTTTGTCTCCGTCTGGTTTTTTATAACGGAATTTTATAGTTGCAAGCTCTTCACTATAATTACTTTCGTTTGGATAAACTTTTGTGTATTTTAAATCAGGTTGATTGTTGATAAATTCATTTTCCACACCAGTTGGAATCACTTCGTACAGAGCAGTTACTGTATGGCCGCTACCTAATTCTCCTGCATCAATGGAATCGTTTGTAAAATCTTCAGGGCGCAATTTTCTGTTTTCGTAGCCAATTAATCGGTACGCCTGAACATGTTTTGGATTGAATTCGATTTGGATTTTCACGTCTTTGGCGATAGCAAACATTGAACCTTTGAATTCTTTACCTAAGAAACGATTGGCTTCTTGAATATTGTCGATATAAGCATAATTTCCATTGCCTTTGTCGGCTAAAGTTTCCATTTTGCTGTCTTTGTAATTGCCCATTCCATAACCCAAACAAGTTAAGAAAACTCCCGATTTTCTTTTTTCTTCAATCAAGGTTTGCATATCAGTATTGGATGAAGCACCAACGTTAAAATCACCATCAGTAGCCAGAATTACCCGATTATTACCTCCTTTGATAAAGTTTTCTTCTGCCAATTTATAAGCCAATTCTATTCCTGCACCACCAGCCGTGCTTCCGCCAGCATTGAGTTTTTCCAACGCATCGATGATAGTTTGTTTTTCGTCTCCAGTTGTTGGAGGCAAAACCATTCCTGCTGCTCCAGCATAAACCACAATGGCTACTTTGTCTTTTTTTCGGAGTTCGTTTACCAAAATTTTCAGTGATTGTTTCAGTAAAGGCAATTTGTTGAGATCATTCATCGAACCTGAAACATCAATCAAGAAAACTAAGTTGGAAGCTGGCAGATTATCCGTTGGAATATTTTTGCCTTGCAAACCAATTTTTAGCAATTGGTGTTTTGGATTCCAAGGACAATCACTGTATTCCGTATTAATCGAAAACGGATTTTGGTCTTGTGGTTGTGGATATTTGTATTTGAAAAAATTAACCATTTCTTCAACTCTCACGGCATCTTTCGGCACGGTTTGACCGTTGTTGATGAAACGTCTTATGTTGGTATAAGAAGCGTTGTCAACATCAATGGAGAAAGTGGAAAGTGGTGCTGATTTTGGACTTTCGAATTGATTTTCTACAAAATTTTCATAGTCTTCTTGTGAAACTTCGATAGATTTTGGTGGAACTACTATTTGTTCTTGCTTTTTATTTTTGCTCAGTTTTTTGAGTCTTTTTTCTAGTTCTTTTTTAGAAAGATTTTGATAAGTTCCGTTTTTTGTTGTTAGTAAAATGACACCATTTGATGCTCTACTTCCGTATAAAGAAGTTGCTGCGAAGTCCTTTAGGACGTTTACAGTTTTAATATTTTCGGGTTTTAATTGTTTGAACTCCTCAGGATTCACAGGAACACCATCAATAATGTATAAAGGTTCGTTTGATTGTGTAATGGATGCTTTCCCGCGGATTCTAATTGTTGGATATGGTTTAGGCGAGTCTTGACTCAAATATTCAGGATTGTTTGTAATTTGAACTCCTGCAATTTTACCTTGAAGGGCTTGACTAACATTTGCTGATTTTTGTTTCATCAAATCAGTACCAGAAATCATAGTAACAGAACTCATCAAAACTGATTTTTTTGGCATTGATGCATAACCAGTAACTACAACTTCATTCAAAGCCATTGAATTATTAACCAGTTTCATATTTATTTTATCATTTTCACCAACAGTAGCATAACTGTTTTCATATCCTATATATGAAAAAACAAGTTCATCTCCTTTTTCAGCTTTGATGCTAAATTTTCCATCAAAGGTAGTTGCGACTCCTTTTGTTATTCCTTTAATATATACATTTACCCCAGGAAGTGGTAAGTCTTGTTCGTCTGTAACTATACCCGAAATCATTCTTGTTGTGGCATCGTAAGTAGATGTGATTTTGGCTTTTGCCTTATTTTCTTCTAATGCAATTGCTTCGACTTTATAGGAGTTAATATTTTCTTCTTTGTCCTTGCTCAATTCGATGTCTTCTGAAGTAGTAGAAGTTATTTGATTGATGTTACTATTTATTTGAGTTGTTGTTTTTACTACGACTACAGGTTTTTCAATTTGTTTTTTTAGAATAACTTCAGCATCTGGTTTTATGGTTTTTGAAAGTCCCTCGGTTTGTTTAGGCTCTGTTTTTTCTTGTATAACTATGCTGTTTTCTTTCGTTCCGCTTGGCATGAGTACTCTCGAATCGGTCTTAATAAACTGGTGTCCCAATGAGAAAAACAATAGGAGTGAAGCGGCAATGGTTAATTTTTTCCAAAGTGCAATAGCTTTTTTGTCTTCTTTTTTGTCTAGTTTTTCTTCAACTCGCATCCAAACTTTTTCCATTGCAGGAAAGTTTTTTTCTTCTGCTTTTTGGGAAGCATTTTTTATTTTGTGGAATATTTTTTCTTGATTGTCCATGACTATTTTGCTTTTTGGTAATACAAATTGTTTACTAACTCTTTGAGCTTGGTTTTCGAAGCATTCAATTGTGATTTGGATGTGCCTTCGGAAATGTTCAGCATAACTGCAATTTCTTTGTGGCCATAGCCTTCGATAACGAAAAGATTAAAAATCGTCTTGCAACCTTCAGGAATGTGATTGAGTAAATTCAGCAAATCTTCCTCTTCGAGGTCCGTTATTTCATCAGTAAAAGGTTGCGCAATAGTTTTGATATCATCAAGATGCAAATTGAAATTGGTGTTTTTCTTGATGGTAGCCAAACAATGATTGACTGTAATTTTTCGGGACCAAGCTTCAAAAGCGCCAAATTCTTTGAGCTGTTCGAGTTTGGTAAAAATAGTATAGAAAGCGTCGGCCAATGCCTCTTCTATTTCTTCCTCTTTCTTTAGGTAGCGCTTGCAAGTGCGGTACAATTTTGGAGCCATAAGCTCATACACTTGACGCTGGGCATCTCGGTGCATTTTTTTGCAGTCAGAAATTAAATTTTCGTTTATCACAATTTATGTCTTTCTACTAAAGAGATTAAAAAAATGAAAAAGGTTGGGATGGAGATAAAATATTTTTTGATTTATTGTTTTGAAAAGGATAATTTATAAATATACGTTTCTAAAACCTCAGTGTCTTTGTCTTCACAAAGCAGGAACTCAATTTTTTCTTTTGAATTGGTGTATAAAGTCAATCCCTCAAATTTATGGGTATCGCTAATTTTTTGTGTGAAATTGATTTTCATGGTTTTCAAGTCGATGCTCCCAATTAAGCTTCCTAAAACTTCGCCATCATCATACGTCGATTTTGTATCTTCGGCTGTGGCCAAAAAATAAAGCGTATCGTCTACAAGAATTGCATCGGTAAAGCTGCTGCGTACTCCTTTTATTTTAGGTAATTTGTAAGCATTGGAAAGAATTTGAAAATCGTTTGTTAGGTTTTTTCCGGCTATGGTAAAAATTACATTTTTATTCGAAATTCCGTTTCCGCGGTTCAATAAATACCAATTTTGACCATTATACGTGGCGCCTTCAATATTGAAATCTTCGGGATTGATCCCGCCAAAGTTTTGCATGACAGCATACAAATCGGTTAAATCTTGAGTTGCAATTATTTTTTTATCGGCATCGTTTAGTTGAATCATTTTGTTTCTATTGGCGGTTGATCCAGAGCCAAAAACATAAAGACTATCGGCAAAGTATGCGATAGCTTCAAAATCGGCTTTGTCTTTTTTAGGGGTGTTTTCAATAGGATTTTCGAGCAATGGATGGCGTTTTAAGTCTTTAGAATCCAATTGGTATTCATAAAGAAATCCGCTGTTATCACCTATTATTAGTAGGGAATTGTCTTTATAGATTAGTCCTGAAGCTGAACCAATACCGATGATATGCAAGAGAATTTCGAGTTTGAATTTTTCCATTATTTGTGTTTTTGCAGCAAGTCCCTAGCCCTGATGGAAGCGTTATCCTTTTACGAACGCCTTTTTTTGGCGGAGGAAAAGATTCAAGCGTACAGCAGGAAAAAGCTCCTTGTAATTTGTTATATTTGAGAAGTAAAGATAAATTATTTCCTATGAAGTCTATAAATCCGGATGATTTTAAAGTTGTTGACAAAATTAAGTTGTCAAAATTGCCAACCAATTTAGAAATTGGTGCCAGCGATGAAAAAAAAGAAGATAAATTAAAGGATGTCACTGAAAAATTAAGTGCCCTCCAAGATGTCATGTATGCGCACAATAGGTATGGTGTTTTGATTTGTTTGCAAGGAATGGATACTTCTGGAAAGGACAGTTTGATTCGGGAAGTTTTTAAGGAATTTAACTCGAGAGGAGTCGTGGTGCATAGTTTTAAAACACCAAATTCTACTGAATTAGAGCATGATTATTTGTGGAGACATTATTTAGTTTTACCAGAAAAAGGAAAGTTTGCTGTGTTTAATAGATCGCATTATGAAAATGTTTTGGTGACGAGAGTGCATCCAGAATATATTTTGAACGAGAATTTACCTGGGATAGAAAACGTAGCAGACATTACGCAGAAGTTTTGGGAAAATAGAATGGAGCAGATCAATAATTTTGAAAAGCATATTACCCAAAATGGAACCATAATGCTAAAGTTCTTTTTGCATTTGAGTAAAGAGGAGCAAAGGCAGCGCTTGTTGCGCCGTTTAGAAGAGACGGAGCACAACTGGAAATTTTCGGTAGGAGATTTGAAAGAACGTGATCAATGGGATAATTATATGCATTTTTATGAAGAAGCCATAAACAAGACAAGTTCTGAGCATGCGCCATGGTATGTTGTTCCAGCTGATGATAAAGAAATGGCACGTTATATTGTGGCTAAGATTATCTGGGAGGAAATGCAAAAACATACTGATATTAAGGAACCAGAGATGGATGATAAGGTCAAGGCTAATATGGAACTGTATAAAGAAATGTTAGAAAAGGAATAGACAAAAAAAATGCGCTGAATTTCAGCGCATTTTTTTATAACTAATTTTATGAGGTCTTATAGTTTAAAACCGTAAGCCAAACGTACACCAACTTGTCCAACTCCTCTACCAAGAGTTCCATTGTTGTTTAAACGATCAAAATGATTGTAATGTGTATAGTTCAACGATACATCGATATATTTAGTAGCATATCCTATACTTGGAGACAACAATAAAGATGTTTTATCTCTTGTATTGTCTACATTACTTACTGCAAATGCAGCACCTGCTTCACCCATTAAGTAAAATTGATCATTCCAAACAAATGCTTTGAAACCTGCTTTAGCTGGGATTAAACCTAAATCTTTTCCTTCTGTTTGTCCAGGAAATCCATCTGCTTTACTTTGAAATAAATTGGTATATCCTGTAGTTAAAGTCAAAGAGTATCTTTTTGATAAATCATACTGACCTCTTACGTCAGCTCCAAGGGATAGTTTGTATGGATCATTAGTTGAGTAACCTGCATTTAATCCTACACCTAAACGGAAACCTTGATCGTAATTTTCTGCTGTGTTTGTTTCTTGTGCTTGAGTTGTTGAAGCAAACATCATTGCTACTGCTACTAAAAATCCTGTTTTAATTTTTCCTGCGATTGTCATAATTGTAAAATTTAATATTAATGTTTTGTGTCATTTTGCTTTTGTTATTCGTGCAATACAACGGTACAAATATAGACTTGGAGTTTTGTAGACATGTTATACAATTTAACGGGTTTGTTACAGAATTTCTTGTTTTGGGGAGTAATAATGAAAAAAGCTAGTTTAATAATGCAATTGTAAAGCTAGAATTAAAAGCTTCTATTATCTTTGTCATCAAAAAAGAACAAAGTGAATTTATCGCAGTACGTCAAAGAGTTTTCTTATAACATCAAATTAGCCTATCCTGTTATTCTAGGAATGTTGGGACATACATTAATAGGTATTGTTGATAATTTTATGGTAGGGAAATTAGGCTCTACTGAATTAGCAGCTGTTTCACTTGGAAATAGTTTTATTTTTATTGCAATGTCTATAGGTATTGGGTTTTCTACGGCAATAACACCGCTTATAGCAGAGGCCGATGCTGAAAAAGACAATCAAAAAATCCGAACTACTTTTCATCACGGATTATTGTTATGTACCATTTTGGGATTTGTGTTGTTTGTGGTTACGGTACTTTCTAAACAGTTAATGTATATCATGCAACAGCCCAAAGAAGTGGCTGATCTTGCTGCACCTTATATTGATTGGGTAGCTTTTTCTATGATTCCGGTAATCATGTACCAAGGATACAAGCAGTTTGCAGATGGTTTATCAAAAACTAAATACTCTATGTATGCTATTTTGCTAGCAAATGTGGTGCATATCTTTTTTAACTACGTATTGATTTATGGAGTCTGGATTTTTCCAAAATTAGGAATTTTAGGTGCAGCATTAGGAACGGTTTTATCCCGAATCATGATGGTCGTTTTTATGCATTATCTGATGAAAAGAAACGCCGATTTGAAAAAATACTTCAAGAATTTTAGTTTCAAGGAAATAAAAAAATCGATTCTTAAAAAAATCATTAATTTAGGAATGCCCTCAGCCATGCAAATGCTTTTTGAGGTTACTTTATTTACGGCGGCAATTTGGCTCTCTGGATCATTGGGAAAAAATAGCCAAGCTGCAAATCAAATTGCATTAATCCTGGCATCATCAACCTTTATGGTGGCTATGGGACTTAGTGTTACAGCCATGATACGAGTAAGTAATACCAAGGGATTGAATGATTTTAAGCAACTTATTGTAGTAGCGCGCTCTATTTTTATTTTAGCTATTTTACTAGAAATATTTTTTGCGATTTTATTTGTTGTTTTTCATCAAGTGTTACCACATTTTTTCTTAAACATGTCCGATGCGAGTCAACTAGTTGATAATAATGAAATTATAGCAATCACTTCAAAACTATTGTTGATTGCAGCTATATTTCAAATTTCAGATGGGATTCAAGTAGTTGTTTTGGGTGCACTTAGAGGTCTTCAAGATGTAAAAATCCCTATGTATATTACCTTTGTAGCCTATTGGGTTGTTGGTTTTCCTATATCGTATTATTTAGGAAAGTACACAGAACTCAAAGCGGTGGGTATCTGGATAGGACTTTTAGCAGGTTTAACAATTGCTGCATTATTTTTGTATATTCGCTTTGCAAGATTGACTAAGAAGTTGGCAATGCAACAACATCAAAGTTAAATTTTTTCGTACATTGTAACTTCTTATTTCTATTTCCGTATAACAAGGATACAAACCTAATCCCTAACAAAATGATAGTATTTATTATCCTTGGAGTCGTTCTTTTAGTTTTTAGTTTCACATTAAATAATACGTCAAATTCTTTTTCTAAATTTTCAGGAGCTCTAAAAATTGCAGGTATTCTTCTGATTTTTTTAGGCGTTGTTTCGTCGGTTTTCAAACAAATTGATGCTGGTAAAGTAGGCGTAAAGTCGCTTTATGGAAGTGTGCAGTCAGATATCCTAGAAAGCGGATTGAGTTTGATTAATCCTCTTATGGATGTGACTGAATTTGACATTCAAACACAAAATTATACCATGTCTGCCGTTCATAGTGAAGGAGCTCAGCAAGGTGATGATGCAATTCGTGTTCTTTCTAATGATGGACTGGAAGTAGTCATCGATTTGACTGTTTTATTCAGAATTTCTCCAGAATCTGCTCCAAAAATCTTTAAAGAAATTGGTGTAAACTATTCAGATAAAATTGTTCGTCCAGTAACTAGAACGCGTATTAGAGACAATGCTGTTTATTATGATGCTGTAGCTTTGTATTCAACAAAAAGAAATGAATTTCAACAACGTATTTTTAAAACCATTGAAGCTGATTTCAAAGCTAGAGGTTTAGTTTTAGAGCAACTTCTCATTCGAAATATAAACTTACCAGCATCAGTAAAAGCCTCTATCGAAAGTAAAATTAATGCAGAGCAAGATGCGCAAAAAATGACGTTTGTGTTGCAGAAAGAAAAACAAGAAGCCGAACGTAAAAGAGTAGAAGCACAAGGTATTGCAGATTATCAGCGTATTATTTCGACAGGATTGTCAGATAAACAATTGCAATACGAGCAAATAAAGGCACAAAAAGAATTAGCTGCCTCATCAAATACAAAAATTATTTTTATGAATGGAAGAGGAAGTGCACCTATAATTCTTTCAGATAAATAGATTTTTGAAGTTTTGGAGGAACTAAAGAAAACTCACTTAAATGGTGAATTGTAAAACGAATCAATAAAATAATACATAATGGAATTACCAAAATTTTTACTAGGAGACAATACTGATTTTCCCGAAGATATTTTTATCATACACTTAGACTATCCAAGATTTATTATTAATCTGAAAGACGATGAGGTAGAGTTTATGGAAGAAGCTGAGGATTTAGATGAAGCTGAATTAAATACTGAAATGGAAGGATTAATCGTTCTTGCCAATGAGTTTTATGACCGGGAAATGGAACGCTACGAAAAAGAGTAAGTTTTACTCTTTTTTGAAATAGGTTTCTAATAATTTTTGAGCGGCTGCAAAGGGTGAAATTTCATCATTTTGTACCGCTTTTTTTGTAGAGGCTAGTAATTTTTGGATTTCTAAATTGCTGAAAAAATTGGTTTTCAATTGCTCGTTAATCGTCTCAAGCATCCAATATTGATTTTGTTCTTTTCGTTTTTCAAAAAAATAAGTATTGCCTTTTGTGAGCTCTAAAAATTTTTGAATGGTTTGCCAAACTTCGGGTATTCCCTCATGAGTAATGGCACTACAAGCCGCAGTTGTGGGTGTCCAGCCTGATTTTTTGGCCGGAAAAAGATGTAAAGCTCTGTTGAATTCTAATTTGGCAAGATTGGCTCTTTTGATATTATCGCCATCTGCTTTGTTGATCACAATAGCATCTGCCATTTCCATGATCCCTCGTTTAATGCCTTGTAATTCATCGCCTGCACCAGATATTTTTAACAGCAAGAAAAAATCAACCATACTGTGAACAGCCGTTTCGCTTTGGCCTACGCCAACAGTTTCTATAATAATGATATCAAAACCTGCAGCTTCACAAAGTGTAATGGTTTCACGAGTTTTACGGGCTACACCTCCTAATGTTTCTCCTGAGGCTGATGGACGGATAAACGCATTTTTATCTTTGACCAATTCTTCCATGCGAGTTTTATCACCCAGAATACTTCCGTGTGAGATCGTGCTACTTGGATCAACGGCCAGTACGGCTACTTTTTTTCCTAAACTCGTTAAGTATTTCCCAAACGCCTCAATAAAAGTGCTTTTTCCCACGCCGGGAACGCCTGTAATTCCAATTCTCACCGATTTATTGGCGTGCGGTAAGCAAGCTGTGATTACTTCATTGGCTTTAGCCAAATGAGTACTGCTGGTACTTTCTACAAGAGTAATGGCTCGGCTCAAGGCAGTAATATTTTCGGCTAAAATACCTTCAAAAAGTTCTTTTGCGGAAGGTTGTATTTTTCTAAAACGCTGAATAACTCCAACAGATGTTGTGCTGATCATTTCGGGAGGAGCAATTCCGGGTTTTTCGTGTAGTGCGCTTGGGTTTTTGTTTTTTTGTTCCAAAATATGGTGGCGTTGAACTGTAAAAGTACTAAAAACAAAAACAGTTTCAAATAAGCTTTTGCCTTTTGAAACTGTTTTTTGTAATGACTTAAAATTAGTATGCCGCTGTAAATCGTACTTGATGATGCTTTGGTTCTTCGGCTTCATCGGCAATAACAACCGCAAGATCCTCAACAGATAGAATGCTTCTTTGATCTTCATTAAAGACAGGATTTTCTAAACCCAGACGGTATTTTCCAGTTCTTCCTGTAGTTATTCCTTGGTGCATCTCTAAAGCTGGACTAAAGAATGTCCAATTCAATTCTTTTTCCTCTTTAATATGATTCAAGTAATCTCTTGCAGCGGTAGCGCCCGTATAATATTCTTTAGGGAAATCAGGTGTGTCTACAGCTTGAACATTCGGCGCAACGTACAAACTTCCGCCACCACCAATAGTGATGAATCGTTTTGCATCTGATTTTTTTACCGCTTCCTGAATTGTTTTTGAGGCTTCAAGAAAATCGTTGTAAAAGTTAGGATTGGTCCAGCCAGCACTGTAAGTGTTAATCACAAGATCATTTCCTGTAATGGCCTCAAGTAATTCCGTTTCTGCATTAGCATCAGCCTTAATCCATTTTACGTGTTCTTTGTTTTCGTCTTTTGGGTTTCTCGCAATTGCAGTAATTTCATGATTACGTGATGTCAATTCGTTTAAAATAGCAGTACCCACAAATCCTGTGGCGCCAATAATAGCAATTTTCATAATGTTGGGTTTTAATAAGTAATAAAAAATGTTACAGTTTAATTTAAAAAAAAGTTTAAAATTGGTTCGAAAATTTTTCGAGTGTTATGTTGCTCAATTCAGAGCTGATTTTAGTGTTGATCTCATCATACAAATCGGTTAGTTTTTCATTCATTTTTCTTCCGATAGGGCATTTTGGATTGGGCGTGTTTTTTGCATAGCCTAAGTTAACGGTTTCAAAAGTCATTTTAAATATGGTATCTAAAGTAAGGGAAGCTGCTGAAACTGATAATTTACTACCTCCATTTTTACCTTCTTTACTAACTACAATATTATTTTTTTTAAGGTTTGCTATCTCTTTCCGAACCAAAACGGGGTGTACATTCATACTCGACGCCAAGAACTCAGAGGATAAATATTCCTCAGGAAATTGATGCAGCAATGTGAGAATGTGAATGGTTATAGCAAACTTACCTGAAATCATACTGTAATAAAATATGTTACAAATATACGATGTATTTTTAATTTTCCAATTTTAAAATATTTTTTTTCTTCGTGATGCGCCTATTTGTAAATTCATTTGATTCAATTCATAAAATAGGGGTACTTTTGTAGTAAATTAAGCTATGACCAATTTTATATTAATTTTTGTTTTTCTAGTACTGGGTATTATTTTGCAACATTGCAAAGGATTTCCAGTAGACATTTATAAATTCCTGAATAAAATTGTAATTTATATTTGTCTTCCTGCGCTTGCATTATTTTACATCCCTAAAATAAAATGGAGTACGGAGTTGCTTTTTCCTATTGGCGTTGCTTGGATAGGCTTTATCGGCGCGTATCTCTTTTTTACACTTTTAGGGAAAAAATTTGGTTGGTCTAATAAACTCATTGGATGTTTAATTCTGACAGCAGGATTAGGAAACACATCGTTTTTAGGATTTCCCATAATTGAAGCTTTATATGGTGAAGAAGGATTGAAAACAGCGATCTTGGTTGATCAACCAGGATCTTTTGTAGTACTTTCTACACTAGGTATTCTAGTTGCTACCATGTATTCTAGTAGTCAATCTAATGGATTTGATATTTTAAAAAAAATCCTTTTTTTTCCGCCTTTCATTACATTTATAATTGCTTGTGTCATGAATATTTTAGGATATGATTTTATTGATACGCTTCAATTTGGATTGCAAAAAGTAGGAAGTGGCGTAACACCAATAGCATTGTTATCAGTAGGACTGCAATTAAAATTTGAACGTAAAAGTCAACATTGGCGTTTTTTAGGACTCGGACTTCTTTATAAATTAATCCTAACTCCTGCACTCCTATATTTTCTGTATGTAGTGCTTTTGCAACAGCATTCTAAAATTATTCAAGTAGCAATCATGGAAGCTGCCATGGCCCCTATGATTACAGCTTGTATTTTATCTGCTTCCCATGGTTTAAAACCTCGTTTAAGCAGCATGATGATTGGTTTTGGAATCCCATTATCGTTTGTCACTTTGTTGTTTTGGTATTTTTTAGTACAATTCATTTGAACTGATTTATCACAACTAAATTTTTTATACGTTTATCTATTTTTTGAATATGAATACATCTACTAATTCGGTATCCCAACAAGATACAAATCCTATTGCACAGCAAACCGTTTATTCGATCTTGTTTTCTATTGCGTTTGCACATTTACTAAACGATTTACTGCAAGCTGTTATTCCGGCATCATATCCCATTTTAAAACAAAATTTTAATTTGACTTTTTCGCAAATAGGTCTAATTACGTTAGCTTATCAACTGGCCGCCTCTATTTTGCAGCCATTAGTGGGTTTGTACACAGACAAGAGGCCAAAGCCTTTCTCACAAATCTTCGGGATGTTATTTTCTATGTCAGGAATTATATGTTTGTCCTACGCTTCTAGTTTTGAAATGATTATAATTGCTGTTGTTTTGGTAGGAATAGGATCTTCTATTTTTCATCCCGAAGCTTCTAGAATATCGTTTCTAGCTTCTGGAGGCAAGCGCGGTTTGGCACAATCTATTTTTCAGTTGGGAGGTAATGCTGGGACTGCCATTGGACCTTTATTAATTGCTTTAATTGTAGTTCCTAATTCACAGTTTTATATCATTTGGTTTGTCATAGCAGCTTTAATTGGCCTAATGGTTTTGAGTAGAATTGCCTTATGGTACCAGCATCATTTAAGTTTGCGAAGCACCAAGAAAACAGTAATTGCTCTACCAAATTTATCCCAAACTACCATTGTTTTAGCTGTGGTAATTTTGTTGGTTTTGATTTTTTCTAAGTTCTTTTATATGGCTAGTATGTCTAGTTATTTCACCTTCTATCTTATTGAAAAATTCGGATTGTCCGTTCAAGATGCACAGTTTTATTTGGTTTTATTTTTAGTTTCATGTGCTATAGGTACACTTTTAGGCGGACCAATTGGCGATAAGTTTGGAAGAAAATATGTAATCTGGTTCTCTGTTTTGGGCGCAGCACCTTTTACCTTGTTGTTGCCGTATGTAGATTTATTTTGGACAGGAGTTTTATCTGTGCTTATTGGAATCATCATGTCATCTGCATTTCCAGCAATTTTAGTCTATGCGCAGGAGTTATTGCCTAAAAAACTCGGAATGGTTTCAGGACTGTTTTATGGTTTTGCTTTTGGAATGGGAGGTTTAGGTTCTGCTTTACTAGGCCGTCTTGCTGATCAAACTAGTATAACCCATGTTTATTTTATATGTGCTTATCTTCCCTTGATTGGTATAATAGCGCTCTTTTTGCCGAATTTAAAGAAGAAATAGAACGTTTTAATTTTTTTTAATAAATTATCAATCCTATTTCTTATTGGTAATTAACAACCCTGAAATAATGATTCCCATACTGATCATTTGCGAAAGTGAAATTTCTTGATTTAGAAATAAATAAGCTAGAAGTCCACTAAATACTGGGATTAAGTAGTAAATCAAAGCTGTTTTTGAGGTGCCTATCAAACGGATAGCTTCGTTCCATACATAAAATGAAATTAAGGAGGCGCAAACGCCAACATAACCCGTAATTAAGATGGTTTTTGAATCCAGAGTTACTTTTTTAAAGTAAATGTGTTCTACGACGTAAAGCGGAAGCAGAAAAACAGTTCCAATGACAAACACACTGAATAGAAATACTTTTGGAGTTAATTCATCTGGTTTCTGGCGAACTAAAATGGTGTAACACGCAAAGAAAAAGCAAGCAAAAAGCATTAAAACATCTCCAGTGGCAAATTGTATGTGCAGTAATGCCTGAAATGATCCTTTGGAAATGAGTACCAAAACTCCAGTTATGATGATTGCAATTCCAATATTTTGTTTAGTTGAAACTTTTTCTTTGAAAACAATACGGGACAACAATACTATAAATAATGGAATCGAAATCGCAATTAATGACAAATTTACAGCATTAGTTGTTTTGCCAGCAAAGTAGATGAGTGTGTTAAAAAAGGTGATGCCTAACAAAGCAGTAAGTGCTAAGTATTTAATGTGCTTTTTAACTGTTGAAATTGTGTCAATAGTGGCTTTCAAAGCAAATGGTGCCAAAACAATACAAGCCACTGCCCAGCGCCAAAATGCTAAGCCAATAGGAGGGATATGTCCTTTGATCCCGCTTGCAATAACCATATTTCCAGACCAAAGTAAAGTAGCTAGCAAAGCAAATAAAACTCCTTTAATAGTGTTATTCATTACAAAAGGCTATTTATTTTGGCATATTGTAAGAGCATAATTGTTTTAGCATCTTTTAATTCACCACTTTCAATCATAGCATACGCAGCATCAAATGGCATTTCAATAACCTCGATATTTTCCTCTTCATGTTCGGCTCCGCCACCTGCACTTACTTTCATATTCACATCATATTCACCGGTAAATAAATAGAGAATTTCAGTAACAGCACCAGGTGACATATAGGTTTCCATAACTCTTTTTACTTTTGAAATTCGATATCCCGTTTCTTCTTCAGTTTCTCTTATAATGCATTGTTCAGGATTGTCTTGGTCTAGAAGTCCTGCGCAAACTTCAATCATCATCCCGCTTTCGTTGCCATTTAAATAGGTAGGTAGTCTGAACTGCTTTGTAAGTACAACTGTTTTATTATGCATGTTGTATAGTAGTATGGCAGCTCCATTACCTCTGTCGTAGACCTCTCTTTTTTGAGTAATCCAAGAGTTGTCTTTTTTTTGATAATCAAATGTCACTTTGTTCAGATGATACCAGTTGTCAGAGAGGATTTCGGTATTTTGGATTTTAATATTTGGATTTTTCATTTGATTCATTTATTGGAACAAAAAAAACGTCCCGTTGAATCGGGACGTTTAGGATGTTTATTTTAAGATCGTTTGTTTTCTATCTGGACCTACAGATACAATTTTGATCGGCACCTCAACTTCTTTTTCTATAAAAGCAATGTACTCTTTTAGTTCAACTGGCAATTCATCATAAGTTGTCATACCCGTTAAATCTTGTTTCCAACCTTTAAATTCTTGGTAAACTGGAGTCACATTTTCTGGCTCAATGTTATACGGGAAATGAGAGATTTTCTCGCCTTTGTAATTGTAATCCGTACAAACTTTTAAGGTTTCAAATCCAGAAAGTACGTCACCTTTCATCATCATCAATTGCGTTACACCATTAACTTGTACAGCATATTTTAATGCCACAAGGTCAAGCCATCCGCAACGTCTTTGTCTTCCTGTTACTGATCCAAATTCGTTTCCAACACGTGCCATTGTTGCTCCATCTTCATCAAAAAGTTCCGTTGGGAACGGGCCGCTACCTACACGAGTAACATATGCTTTGAAAATTCCGTAAACTTCTTTAATTTTATTTGGAGCAATACCTAAACCAGTACAAGCACCTGCAGCTGTAGTGTTTGATGATGTTACAAAAGGATAAGTCCCAAAATCAACATCTAGTAAAGAACCCTGAGCACCTTCGCACAAGATTGATTTGCCAGCCTTTTGAGCTTGGTGTAAATATTCTTCGCTATCAATAAAGTCTAATTTTTTTAATTCTTCAATTGCTGCAAAGAATTCAGTTTCCATTTCAGCTAAATTGTATTGGATAGAAACATCATAAAACTTGATCATTTCTTCATGTTTGTCAGCTAATGCTCTGTAACGATCTGCAAAATCTTCTAGTTCAATATCACCCACGCGAATTCCATTTCTACCGGTTTTATCCATATATGTTGGACCAATACCTTTTAACGTTGAACCAATTTTAGCTTTCCCTTTTGAAGCTTCAGAGGCTGCATCTAGTAAGCGATGTGTAGGTAAAATTAAGTGAGCTTTTCTAGAAATGATTAATTTACTTTTGATATCTAAATTAAATTTTTCTAGGCCTTCAATTTCTTTTTGAAAAACTACAGGGTCAATAACAACTCCATTTCCTATTATATTTACAGCAGTTTTATGAAAAATACCGGATGGAATAGTTCTTAAAACATGTTTTATTCCATCAAATTCAAGTGTATGGCCTGCATTTGGACCTCCTTGAAAACGGGCAATAATGTCATATTTTGAAGTAAGAACATCAACAATTTTTCCTTTCCCCTCATCTCCCCATTGTAATCCTAATAATAAATCTACCGTCATTCTAAGTGTTATTTGTAGTTAATTTTATATTTTAAGAACAAGTGTTCTTTATTGTTTTTGTTTTTTATTGCCGTATAAGTAAAGCGAGTGATTGGTGATTTCAATATCAAAAATCTCTTCAATTGTTTTTTTGATGGTTTGAATTCTTGGATCACAAAATTCGATAACTTCGCCAGTATCAGTCATGATAATATGGTCATGCTGTTTGTCAAAATAAGACTTTTCATAGTGCGCCTGATTTTGACCAAACTGATGTTTTCTAACCAAAGCACAATCTAGCAGTAACTCAATGGTGTTGTAAAGTGTTGCTCTACTCACACGGTAGTTTTTGTTTTTCATTTTGATGTATAAATTTTCTACATCAAAATGTTCTTCACTATCATAAATTTCTTGTAGGATAGCATATCGCTCTGGTGTTTTGCGATGCCCTTTTTTTTCAAGATAAAGCGTAAAGACATTCCTAACGATTTCTTGGTTTTTTGAGTTGTCTGTGGCAATAAGTGTCATATGCTGGCAAAGATAATTTTTTTAGTTTAAAATGTAAAGTTTTCTTTTTTGAATCCATACAAGATTGCACTTGATTTATAAAAAGAAGGTATTGGCTACTAATTAGTTTGTAAAATAATTAGGTTTTGTATTCCCTTGTAACTTTGTCAATTCCGTCAATTTTTTTAATATTATTAATCATTTTTTTCAAAATAGTGTTGTTTTGAACAATGACAGTTACTTGTCCGTGAAAAATACCTGCATCGGTACTAAGTGAAATACTTTGGATATTGACATTCATATTGCTCGAAATTACTTTTGTAAGTTCATTTGCAAGTCCTAGTATATCCATTCCCGTAATATTGATAATGGCTTTAAATTCTTCTTGAGAAGAGTCAATCCATTTTGCGAACATGATTCTGTATGCATAATTAGATTGCATCCCTATTGCATTTGGGCAATCTTTTTTGTGAACTTTTATTCCTTCATTTATAGTTACAAACCCAAAAACATCATCCCCAGGAATAGGATTGCAACAAGGAGATAATTTATAATCCAGCTTGTCATGTTCTTTTCCAAAAACAAGCATGTCATAATTACTACTGATAATAGGTTTGTGAATGTCCTCATCTGATGTATGACTAGGAGAACGTTTTATCTTATTCTTGAAAAAATTAATGAACGTATTGCTTTTTTGAGCAGCGTAGTCTTTGAGTTGCTGATTTTCTATAGCACCTATTCCTACTCTGTAAAATAAATCAAGACTTGTTTTGAGTTTAAAGAAATTAACGAGCTCATTAATAACTTGCTCACTCAATGTTATTTTTAAATGTTTTAATTTGCGTGTAAGAAGTTCTTTTCCTTCTTCGCCAATTTTTTTAGTATTCTCATTTAAAACATTTTTAATTTTTGTTTTTGCCCTTGAAGTGGTTACATAATCCAGCCAGTTGATAGAAGGTTTTTGATGTTGTGATGTGATTACTTCAATTTGGTCACCACTTTTTAGTTCAAAATTTAAGGGAACTAATTTTCCATTTACACGCGTTCCTCTAGTTCTGATTCCAATTTCTGAGTGTATGCTAAATGCAAAGTCTAGTGAGGTAGCACCTTTTGGCAATGATTTTATTTCTCCTTTTGGCGTAAAGACAAAAATTTCTTTCGAATATAAATTCATTTTGAAATCCTCTACAAAGTCAACCGCATTTGTTTCAGAGTTTTCTAGCGCTTCTTTCAAGAGGTTAAGCCATACATCCAGACCACTTTCTTCGGTAGCTCCGTTTTTGTATTTGTAGTGTGCAGCATATCCTTTTTCTGCAATTTCATCCATGCGTTCGCTACGTACTTGTACTTCTACCCAGCGTCCTTTTGGACCCATAACAGTAATGTGTAAGGCTTCATAACCAGTTGATTTAGGCGATGATATCCAGTCGCGTAGACGACTAGGGCTAGGTCTGTAATGATCTGTTACGATAGAATATATTTTCCAAGCGATGAATTTTTCTTCATGAGGATTTGATTTGTATACAATTCGCAACGCAAATTTATCATACACTTCATCAAAACTTACATTTTGAGCTTTCATTTTTCTTCGAATGGAATAGACTGATTTTGGTCGTCCCTTAATTATATATTCTACATTCTCAATATCTAATGACGTTTTAATAACATCTGAAATATCAGCAATATAGGCGTCTTGTTCTTCTTTAGTTTCTTTTATTTTACTAACAATTTCGTTGTAAATTGATGGTTCAGTGTATTTTAATCCTAAATCTTCTAGTTTGGTTTTAATATTATACAAACCTAGACGGTGCGCTAGTGGAGCATAAATATAAAGCGTTTCTGATGCGATTTTGGTTTGTTTGTCCTCTCGCATAGAATCCATTGTTTGCATGTTGTGCAATCTATCGGCGAGTTTTATCAATATTACACGTACATCATCATTGAGCGTTAATATCATTTTACGGAAATTTTCCGCTTGTAAAGAGGCGTTCAAGTCTTTTTGTACCAATGAGATTTTAGTCAATCCCTCTACAATTTGAGCTACTTTGGGGTTGAATAAGCGTTCAATGTCTTGGACAGTTGTTGGCGTATCCTCAACAACATCATGCAGTAAGGCTGCAGCAATAGAGGTTGCTCCAAGACCAATCTCTGACGCTACAATTTTGGCCACAGCTATCGGATGAAAAATATAGGCTTCACCAGATTTTCTTCTTTGGTCTTTGTGTGCTTCAACAGATACATCAAATGCTTTACGAATGAGCTTTTTATCCTCTTCGGTTAGGGTTTGGTAACTTATTCTTAGTAACTCTTTGTATTCTTGTGCAATTGCTTTATTTTCTTTCTCGATATCAATTTCTATCATAACAGCTTTGTATAATCACTAAATTTAGCAATTTATTGTAATATTTGCAAATCAAAAAGGTGTTTTATCATTTTCTTAGCACTTAAAAAAATGACATTAGTAAGTTTTAAATTTTAAAAACCTCTTTGTCTTTTGGCTTCAAAAATAAGTATTGCAGCTGCTACCGAGACATTCATAGAATCAATTTCGCCTTGCATTGGGATAATTATGTTTTGTGTTGCTGCATTTCGCCAATCCTCTGTAAGTCCTGTTGCTTCTGTTCCTACAACTAGTGCCGTTGGTGTAGTATAGTCTTCTAAATGATAGGAGTTTGAGTTTTGTAAGGTGGCACAGTAAAAGTTGATCTTTTTATCTTTTAAAAAAGTAATAATTTCTGCTGTGGTGCCAGTTGCAATTTGGTTGGTAAACAAGCATCCTACACTTGAACGCACTATATTAGGGTTATACAAGTCGCTTTTTGGGTTTGCAATGATTACGGCATCCAGATTAGCGGCATCGGCAGTGCGTAGGAGCGCTCCAATATTTCCCGGTTTTTCTGGTGCTTCAGCAACAAGGATTAGAGGGTTTTGAGAGAGTTTAAGATCATCCAATTGCATGGATTTAGTTTTGGCTACAGCCAAAATTCCTTCGGTAGTATCTCTATAAGCTAGTTTTTGATACACTTCTTTATTTATAGAAATTAACTCAGCAGTTGCTGATAATTGCAGCGCTTCGGTTTCTGAAATAATCTCTGGAAGAAATAAAATTTGATCCAGAACATATCCACCTTTAACTGCAATTTCAATTTCTCTTTTCCCTTCTATTAAAAAAGTTCCGGATTGTTTTCGTGCTTTAGCCTTTTCCTGTAGTTGCACTAAGGATTTTATATATGGATTTTGAACTGAAGTAATTTGTTTCAAGATTTTGATCTATTTGATTTGTAGCTACAAAGATACATAGAGAAATGACAGTTTTAAAGCCCTTTTATTTAATATTTAATACAAAGCAAGAGCGCTATAATTTAGGTATACTAGAGGTGAATTGACGGAGATTTTATCTATTTTTGACAAAAAACTTGTTTTAAATGTTTCATTTTCTAGATCTTATTGGTACGATGGCTTTTGCACTTTCGGGGGCATTAACAGCTATGAGTAAAAAAATGGACCCTTTTGGTGTTTTTATTATAGCATTTGTCACGGCTGTGGGCGGAGGAACATTGCGTGACATCTTGATTGGGCGTACCCCTGTAGGATGGATGTTAGACGTGAATTATGTTTATGTTATTGCCGTAGGTTTTGTATTGGCTATTATTTTCAGAAAAAAATTTGACAAACTCAGAACTTCCTTATTTTTGTTTGATACCATAGGATTGGGTGTTTTTACACTCATTGGTCTTGAAAAAGGAATTCACATTGGGTTACATCCTATAATATGTGTAGCGCTAGGTACTATGACCGCTTGTTTTGGAGGCGTAATTCGGGATATATTATGTACTGAAATTCCAGTTATTTTTAGGCGGGAGATTTACGCTACCCTTTGTATCTTAGGCGGAATCGTATTCTTTATACTTAGGGATTTAAACCTAGAAAATGATGTGCTTTATTTAACTACTTCGTCAATAATTATTTCGCTTAGATTGATGGCAGTCAAGTTTAAATGGTATTTACCTACCTTAGAAAAGAAATAAAAAAATGATTACTTTAATGCTGTCTAAAATTTAAAAGTGAAGCAATTTTACATAAAAAAATACGAACATACTGATTATAAACTGTGGAATGATTTTATTGGTCAAGCCAAAAATGCTACTTTTTTGTATCATAGGGATTTTATGGAGTACCATAAAGATCGTTTTGTTGATTTTTCACTTTTGATTTATTTCAATTCACAATTGATTGGTGTATTGCCAGCCAACAGAGTTGAGGATACTGTTTTTTCCCACCAAGGTCTTACTTATGGAGGTCTGGTTACAACTGATAAATCTAAGCTCAAAACTATTCTCATGGCCTTTAAGGAGATTTTATATTTCCTAAATCAAAATGCGGTTCAAAAATTGTATCTAAAATCAATTCCCTCCATATATTGTAACAAACCATCGGATGAATTGCTCTATGCTTTATTTTTGGCCGATGCCAAATTAGTTAGAAGAGATTCTCTTGCCGTAATTGATTTGTCCCAAAATATTACATTTGATAGATCCAGAAAAAATGGAATTATAAGAGGGATTAAAAATAATTTGGTTGTTAAGGAGGAAAATAATTTTAACTCGTTTTGGGACAAGGTATTAATTCCTAACTTGAAAGCACAACATCAAATAGAGCCTGTGCATACTGTTCAAGAAATTGAGTTTTTAAAAACGCAGTTTCCTGAAAACATTAGGCAGTTTAATGTATACAACAAAGATGTTATTGTTGCAGGTGCAACCATATTTGAAACCGATACAGTGGCCCATTGTCAATACCTATCTAAATTTGAAAATGGAAAAAAATTAGGAAGCCTTGACATTTTATTCCAACATTTAATTTATCAAGTTTTTGCTCATAAGCGGTATTTTGATTTTGGGATTTCAAATGAACAAAATGGGAAGTTGCTCAACGAAGGTTTGTCATACTGGAAAGAAAGTTTTGGAGCTAGAACAATAATTCAAGATTTTTATGAAGTACAAACGGCTGATTTTGAAAAGTTAACCGCTATTTTTGTAATTAAAAATTAAGTCTTGATAGATGATTAAATTCCTAGATTTAAAGAAAATAAATGCACCTTATGAAAGTGCTTTTCAAGATAAGTTGAAACAAGTACTGGATAATGGTTGGTATATACTAGGGAGTGAGGTGCAGGATTTTGAACGGAATTTTGCTAAGTACTGCGGTACCAAGTATTGTATAGGTGTAGGCAATGGTTTTGATGCACTTTTATTGCTTTTTAAAGGGTATATTGAACTTGGAAAACTACAAAAAGGAGATGCTGTCATTGTTCCTGCTAATACGTATATTGCCAGTATACTAGCTATTTTACAAGCTGATCTTGTTCCTGTATTAGTAGAGCCAAAGCTTAATACGTTCAATATTGATACCAATGCTATTCTAAAACATATTACTTCAAATACCAAGGCTATTTTAGTTGTTCATTTATACGGACAATTAGCAGATATGGATGCTATATTTACCCTTGCAAATGCTCTTAATTTAATAGTACTGGAAGATGCAGCCCAAGCTCATGGTGCTCAAATTACGAGTGGTAATGATGGCTTAGGATTGCAAGAGGAGTCATTATCCCGCAATCAAGCCTATAGTTTTTATCCAAGTAAAAATCTGGGAGCATTAGGAGATGGTGGTGCTATTACAACCAATGACTCTGCTCTTGCTGAAGTTTTAAGGTACTTACGAAATTACGGTTCTAAGGTTAAATACAAAAATGATTTTATTGGGTTAAACTCTAGATTAGATGAGGTTCAAGCAGCATTTTTAAATGTAAAATTACCTTTTCTAGACGCGGCTAATGCTCATCGAATAGCAGTTGCACAGCGATATTTAAGTGAAATTACAAATAATAAAATAATACTGCCAACTATATCTAAATCAGCAATTGCAGGTATGGATCATGTATTTCACTTGTTTGTGATTAGAACACTTGATCGAGATGATCTACAAAGATATTTAAGCGAAAATGATATTGAAACGGTAGTACATTATCCTATACCGCCACACAAGCAAAAAGCATTTGAATTTTTAAACCAATATTCATTTCCCATAACCGAGAAAATACACAATGAGGTTTTAAGTTTACCCATGAGCCCTGTTATGACTGAGGACGAAGTTAGTTATGTGATCACGATTTTAAATCAATATTAGTTTGAACATATTAAGTAAAATTATTCAAAATAAGTTATTTAAAATTGCTACTTGGAATAGCTTGAGTGTTGCCATAAAAATAGTCTCAGGATTACTCACTTCAAAAATTTTAGCTGTTTTTGTAGGCCCTAGCGGAATGGCATTGGTGGGAAATTTGCGTGTTTTTTTTACTTCACTGGAGAATATTTCTACTTTAGGTTTTCAAAATGGCATCGTAAAATATGTTGCTGAAGCCGAAAATAACGATTTGGAACTCAAGAAAGTTTTAGCCACAGTAACTATGAGTTTGCTTGCCGTTGCAGTAGTTTTGAGTTCTGTCTTGTACTTTTTGGCATCTTATTGGAATTTTTTGTTGTTTGGTGAAAAATTCAACTTTGTTTTTATCATAAAAGTCTTGGCATTTTCTTTACCATGGTATACTGTTTCTGTATTTTTTACCGCTGTTATCAATGGACTTGGTAAATACAAAAAAGTTATTTGGATCAATACAATAGGGAATGTATTGGGTTTTTTACTCTCTGTAGTATTAATTATTAATTATAAAACAACGGGTGCGTTACTTGCACTCGTCTTGATGCCAGCAACACTGTTTTTTGCAGCCGTTTTTTTTGCTAACAAAGAAATTGCATTTATATCCTTATTTTCTTGGAAAGAATTTGATTTTGCTATTCTAAAAAAATTAGGATCTTATACCGTAATGACTTTGGCGACAGCTGTTGTGGGTCCATTGATTTATCTCGCCATTCGAAAAAATATCATCGTAAATTTAGGACTTGAACAAGCTGGATACTGGGAGACTATGACGCGTATTTCTTTATATTATATGATGTTTGTGACCACTATTATAAGTGTATATTTTTTACCGCAATTGGCTACAGCCAAAAACAATTTGGCAACAAAAAAAATGTTTTTGGAATTTTATAAATTGGTTTTACCGCTTTTTATAGTTGCCATGGTGGTATTATATTGCCTACGATTTTACATCATTGATCTTCTTTTTACTCCCGATTTCCGTCCTGTTGCGGCCCTGTTTTTTTGGCAATTATTTGGAGATATTTTCAAGGTTGCTGCTTTAATTTTAGGGTGTCAATTTTTTGCCAAAAAGCTTACTGTAGCTTTCTTAACAACAGAGTTTTTCTCCTTATTTATGATGTTTTTTTTAAGTACTTTTCTAATAAAAAAATATGGCATTGAAGGTGTTGTATTAGCGCAAGCAATTGATAATGTAATCTATTTTTTTATTTTACTTTTTTACTTTCGTACAATTTTTGAAAGTGAAGAGCAGTAGTTTTTTAAAGTTAGAAATGATCTTAAAAAAACAATAGCAAACAATATTTTCATGAATCCCCTACAAAAAAATGTATTTTTGTGGTCTAATTGATAGCTTATTTTGAAAAACATACTCATAATTGATGATGAAGAAAAACTTCGAGGATTGCTTGCTCGAATTGTAAAATCAGAAGGTTTTCATGTCATTGAAGCTCCCGATTTGAAATCAGGGTTTAAAAAATTAGAACACAACGATATTGATGTGGTACTCTGTGATGTTAAACTTCCAGATGGAAATGGTGTAGATTTTGTAAGCAAGATTAAAGAATCCTTTCCCGTTGTTGAGGTGATCTTATTAACAGCTTTTGGAAATATTTCCGATGGTGTACAGGCTATGAAAAATGGTGCTTTTGATTATATTGTTAAAGGCGATGATAATGACAGAATACTACCTCTGCTATATAAAGCTCTTGAAAAATCAGAATTACAACGCAAAGTTGTGATACTCGAAAAACGAATTTCAGATAAATTTTCATTCCAAACTATAGTTGGAAAATCAAAAGCTTTGCAGCAAATAATAGAACTTGCAAAAAAAGTAGCCGTTACAGATTCAACAGTCTTATTAACAGGAGAAACAGGAACCGGAAAGGAAGTTTTTGCACAAGCCATTCACGAAAACAGCAATCGAGTAGGGAAGTCCTTTGTGGCTTTGAACTGCAGTACTTTCAGTAAGGAAATTTTAGAAAGTGAATTGTTTGGACACAAGCAAGGTGCTTTTACGGGAGCACTAAAAGATAAAAAAGGGTTTATTGAAGAAGCGCATGGCGGGACTTTGTTCCTAGATGAAATAGGAGAAATGCCTATTGATTTGCAAGCTAAATTGCTTCGTGTTTTAGAAACGAATGAATATATTCCGGTTGGAGGAACTACTGTAAAAAAATCTAACTTTCGTTTAATTGCAGCTACAAATCGGGATTTGAAGGCAGAAAGTGAAGCACATCGTTTTCGTTCTGATCTATATTTTAGGCTAAATATTTTCGAGATTAAGATTCCACCTTTGCGCGAAAGAGTAAAGGATATAGCTCCATTAGCCCAAAGTTTTGCAATTCAATTTTCGGCTAAAACCAATAAAAAAACAGTTCAAATTGATGCTGATTTTCTTCATAAACTAGAGACGTACCACTGGCCAGGAAATGTAAGGGAACTTAAAAACGTGATTGAACGTTCTGTTATTTTGGTTACTAACGAGATTTTAACTCAAGATTTGCTGCCTTACGAAATACAACATCAAACTGCCAAAAACAACAAGATAGTCTCCGCTTTTTCTATAGGAAGCGTCGAAAAATTACACATTCAAAAAGTTTTGAATTATACAAAAGGCAACAAAGCCGAAACGGCGAGGTTACTCGAAATTGGTATTGCCACACTTTACAGAAAATTAGACGAATACAATATTCATTAAAATCATATTATTTTGAGAAAAGCCTATCATTTTGATAGGCTTTTTTTATGCTTTTTTTTGGCATAAAAACTTCAAAACCCTAATTGACAAAGCTTTGAGGTGTGCTATGGTATTTTGGAATGCATTTTGGCATAAGCGATGAAGAACATAATAAATCATTCTTATGAAATCGCCATGATTCGAATTAGAAATAAAATCGAAGAATGGCGATACCATATTCCTTAAAAAAACAAATATTAAATACATATGAAAAATCAAGTCACCACGATTTACAAACAAGCAGAACGCTTTGCCGAAATCACCAAGACTGCTATTATTACCGGAAATATTTCTAGAGCAAAAAAATTTCTGGCACTCGCTGAACGCTTATTGGCAACAGGAAGCAATGAAACTAAAATTGCTATTTCCAATGTCTATCTTTTTTCGGTTTCTTCTTTTATGGAAATGCGCCATTGCACTATTTCAGATCTTTTCCCAAAATCCTTGAAGGCGGAATACATCAAGCAAATAAATGCTTCGGGAGTATAACGAGGCTACTAAATTGTCTAAAAGTCCAATAATCCAATAATCTACAATTATGATAATTACAATCCTTTTACTCGCATTAGCCGTTTTGTTGTTTGCGATTTGTTTTAAATCTGTCGAATTTTTTGAAAAAATTTAAATTATGACTGCACTATTTATTGTCGCACTTGCTGTTTTTGGCTATTTGATTTATGTATTAATCAAGCCCGAAAAATTTTAACTAAATAAACTATTTTTTATGAACACAGAATTATTTGGTGTCATTAGTATTTTTATCATCTCAATAGTTTTGGCTATTCCTATTGGAAAATATATTGCTAAAGTTTTTACGGGAGATAAAACATTACTAGACCCGATTTTCAATCCAATTGAGAAATTTATTTTCAAAATAAGTGGAATTAATTCCACCGAAGAAATGAACTGGAAACAGCATTTAAAAGCGTTGTTAAGCGTGAATATGGTTTGGTTCTTTCTTTGCTTTTTTGTTTTGTTATTTCAAGGTTCAATGCCTTTAAATCCTGACAATAATCCAAACATGACCCCCGATTTGGCGTTCAATACCGCTATTTCGTTTATGGTAAATTGCAATTTACAGCATTACTCCGGTGAAACAGGGGTTTCCTATTTATCACAAATGGTATTGATGTTCCTCCAATTTGTTTCTGCAGGCGTCGGGATGGCAGCCGCAGCAATGGTTTTTACAGCAATGAAAGAAAGAACCACTGATAAATTGGGCAACTTCTATAACTATTTTATCAAAAGCTGTACTAGAATTTTACTGCCTCTTTCTGCTCTTGTTGCCATCGCTTTGTTATTTAACGGAACACCAATGACTTTTGAAGGAAAAGATGCAATTACCACTTTACAAGGTGATTCAGTATCAGTTTCCCGTGGACCAGCAGCAGCATTTATTGGTATTAAACATATCGGTACCAATGGCGGAGGATTTTTTGGTGCCAATTCGGCGCATCCATTAGAGAATCCTACTTATTTTACCAATGCGGTTGAATTATGGGCACAATTAATCATTCCGTTTGCGATGATTTTTGCTTTGGGTTTTTATCTAAAGAAAAGAAAATTATCCTATATCGTTTTTGGGGTGATGACTATTGGATTTTTACTTTTAGTTATTCCAACAGTTATCAGTGAGCTTAACGGAAATCCAGCGATAGAAAAAATGGGAATTGCCCAAAAAACGGGAGCGATGGAAGGTAAAGAAGTTCGTTTTGGACCCGCCATTTCTGGATTTTGGAGTATTGCCACGACCGTAATTTCTACAGGCTCAGTGAATAGTATGCATGACAGCTCGATGCCGGTTTCTGGTTCGATGCAATTATTGGCTATGATGGTTAACGCCTTTTATGGTGGTTGCGGAGTAGGATTTTTGAACTTTTATATTTTCATCATTTTAGCGGTCTTTATTTCGGGATTAATGGTGGGACGAACCCCTGAATTTTTAGGAAAGAAAATTGAAGCCCGAGAAGTCAAAATTGCTGCTTTCATTGCCATTCTTCACCCTTTATTGATATTGTCAGGCACCGCATTGGCATCTTATTTTGCTGCAAATGATACTGCAATGGGCTACTGGTTTAGCGGTAATGCCACTGGCTGGCTGAACAATCCCGGGCATCATGGATTTTCGGAAATGCTGTATGAATATACTTCGAGCGCAGCCAACAACGGTTCTGGATTTGAAGGTTTGGGCGACAACAATCCTTTTTGGAATATCACTACAGGAATTGTGTTGTTACTGAGTCGTTTCCTTCCTATCATTGGGCCTTTAGCTATCGCAGGATTGTTGGCCAATAAAAAATATATTCCTGAAAGTGCTGGAACTTTAAAAACAGACACGACCATTTTTGGAGTTATGGTTTTTGCCGTAATCGCCATTATTGCAGCCTTATCTTTCTTCCCAGCATTAGCCCTTGGACCTTTAGCGGAGTACTTTACATTAAAATAATAATAAAAATGAATAACAATAAATCCAATTCATTATTCGAAAGTAAGCAAGTAAAAGAGGCGCTAGTACAGTCTTTTGTAAAGCTAAACCCGAAAATAATGTTCAAGAATCCGGTCATGTTCACCGTTGAAATTGGAACTGCCATTATGCTTGCTGTGTGTATTGCCATTTTATTTGGCGCACAAGACCAAGGCAGTTTTACTTACAATTTCATAGTATTTTTAATTTTATTAGCAACGCTTTTGTTTGCCAATTTTGCCGAGGCTATTGCCGAAGCCAGAGGAAAAGCACAAGCGGATAGTTTGAGAAAAACACGTGAAGAAACTCCGGCTAGACAAGTTTTAGCCAATGGTGAAATTAAGAATATCAGTTCTTCTGAATTAAAGAAAGGCGATGTTTTTGTTTGTGAAGCAGGAGATTTAATTGCAACCGACGGTGAAATTATCGAAGGATTGGCCACTATAGATGAAAGTGCCATTACGGGAGAGAGTGCTCCTGTAATTCGGGAAGCGGGTGGCGATAAATCATCAGTTACCGGCGGAACTAAAGTGTTATCAGACAAAATCAAAGTTATCGTAACTAACGAACCAGGAGAAAGTTTCTTGGATAAAATGATTGCTTTGGTAGAAGGAGCAAGCCGCCAGAAAACACCTAATGAAATTGCGTTAACTATTTTGTTGGCTGCCTTTACATTAATCTTTGTGATTGTTTGCGTGACCTTGAAACCGTTTGCGGATTATGCCAATGCTCCGATAACCATTGCTGCCTTCATCTCTCTTTTTGTTTGTTTGATTCCAACAACTATTGGTGGTTTGTTATCTGCCATTGGAATTGCAGGAATGGATAGGGCTTTGCGTGCTAATGTAATTACCAAATCAGGAAAAGCGGTAGAAACTGCCGGAGATATTGATGTATTGCTTTTGGATAAAACGGGAACCATCACCATTGGAAACCGAAAAGCAACTCGTTTTTATGCTGCCAAAGGAATTTCGGAAGACGATTTTGTCAAATCTGCAGTTTTGAGTTCGCTGGCTGATGATACGCCCGAAGGCAAAAGTATTGTGGAACTGGCAGGAATTGAAGTGGCAAACAAACTATCTATTGAAGGTGCTACTTTAATCAAATTTACTGCCGAAACCAGAACCAGCGGTGTTGTTTTAAAAGACGGAACCGATATTAGAAAAGGTGCTCAGGATGCTGCAAAAAATATTGCATTGAAAGCGGGAACAATTTTCCCCGAGGATATTGCACAAGCAGTGATTGCTATCTCATCAAAAGGTGGAACTCCATTGGTGGTAGTAAAAAATGCTCAAGTGCAAGGGGTTATTGAATTGCAGGATATTATTAAAACGGGAATGAAGGAACGTTTTGAACGTTTGAGAAAAATGGGTGTAAAAACGGTGATGGTAACCGGAGATAATCCGTTGACAGCCAAATTTATTGCCGAAGCTGCTGGTGTAGATGATTTTATTGCCGAAGCCAAACCTGAGGATAAAATGAATTACATCAAAAACGAACAAGAACAAGGCAAGCTCGTAGCGATGATGGGTGATGGAACTAATGATGCACCTGCTTTGGCGCAAGCCAATGTTGGTGTGGCCATGAATAGCGGAACTCAAGCAGCTAAAGAAGCCGGAAACATGGTCGATCTAGACAATGATCCCACCAAGTTAATCGAAATCATAGAAATAGGAAAACAATTATTGATGACCAGAGGAACGCTTACTACTTTCTCTATTGCGAATGATGTGGCTAAATATTTTGCTATTGTTCCTGCGCTTTTCATCACGGCAATTCCTGCTCTTGAAGGATTAAATATTATGGGCTTACACAGTCCAGAAAGTGCGATTTTATCAGCTGTGATTTTCAATGCGATTATCATTCCAATATTGATTCCGCTTGCGCTAAAAGGAGTTGATTATAAACCGATCGGTGCGAGTGCTATTTTAAAGCGAAACCTATTGATTTATGGTCTTGGTGGCTTGATCATCCCATTTATTGGAATTAAAATAATTGATTTGGTTGTAGCATTATTTATGTAATCCTCACCCCAGCCCTCTCCAAAGGAGAGGGAGCCTAAACCCCATAAAAGGATTGTGAAAAATGAATTTTATGAATTGACAAACGAAATTAAGAGTAAAAAATTTCATAATTTCTCACTCTCCTTTGCTTCGCCAGTTCGCTGTCGCTTGTGCAGGGAAGGTCGGGATGAATAAAAAAAAACAAAAGAAAAATGAAAAATATATTTTCAATATTAAAATTCACCTTATTTATGGTGGTATTGTTAGCGGTTATTTACCCAATGGCAATTTTTGGAATAGCACAATTGGCTCCCAATAAAGGAAAAGGAGAAACAATTACTGTAAACGGAAAAGTGGTGGGCTATCAAAAAATTGGGCAAAAATTCGATAAATCCAACTACTTTTGGGGAAGACCTTCGGTCGTGGATTATAATGCGGCGGGAAGTGGGGGAAGCAATAAAGGGCCGAGTAATTCTGATTATTTAGCATTGGTGCAAAAAAGAATAGACACTTTTTTAATCGTGCATCCTTATCTTAAAAAATCAGAGATTCCTGCGGATATGGTGACGACTTCGGGAAGTGGGTTAGACCCTAATATTTCACCGCAAGGAGCTTTGATTCAGGTAAAAAGGGTGGCGAAAGAGAGAAGGCTATCAGAAGAAAAAGTAAAAGCTTTGGTGCAAGCCAAAATCAATACACCAGCAGTAATAGGAACTGCAACCGTAAATGTTCTAGAATTGAATGTGGCTTTGGATGAATTGAAATAGGATTTATTTCAATACCAAAGTCAATGGCAAATTAAAAAAATAATGTCTTTAAAAACGAGATGCCCTAGCCCCGATAGAAGGGAAAATCCTTTTGTCTCGTTTTTTTGCGAGACAAAAGATTGGAATGATAGCGGGATTAGCTTCTAAAAATAATAGAAATGAAAAATATAATAAGTATCGCTTTAATAGCTTTTGGGATAACAACAGTTAGTGCGCAAGAAACTGAAAAAACACAAAGTCCTTTCACGTTTTCGGGTTATGTAGAATCGTACTACAGTTATGATTTTGGAAAACCCGACAATCATGTAAGGCCTGGATTTATTTACAGTCATAACAAGCACAACGAGGTCAATTTAAATTTAGGATTGGCGAAGGTAAATTATGCTAAAGAGAATGTTCGCGGGAATTTTGCCTTAATGGCTGGAACGTATGCCCAATACAATTTGGCAGCAGAACAGGATTTACTAAAAAATGTTTATGAAGCGAATGTGGGTGTGAAAATTTCGTCGAAACATAATCTGTGGGTTGATGCGGGAATTATGCCGTCACATATTGGTTTTGAAAGTGCTATTGGTAAAGATTGCGCCACTTTGACTAGAAGTATTTTGGCTGATAATTCGCCGTATTATGAAGCGGGTGTGAAAATTGGATATACTTCCAAAAATGAAAAATGGTATTTGGCTGCTATGTATTTAAACGGTTGGCAACGCATCCAGAAAATTGATGGCAACCAAACTCCGGCTTTTGGTACACAAGTAACCTATAGACCTTCTGCCAAAACCACATTAAACTGGAGTACGTATGTTGGGAATGAACAACCGGATAATGTAAAAAAATGGCGTTATTTCAATAATTTTTACGGACAATTTAAAGTATCCGAAAAAACAAGTTTAACAGCTGGTTTTGATTCTGGAGCGCAACAAAAAGCAACAGAAAGTGACCAATATGATGTTTGGTTTTCACCAATTCTAGTGGCGCAATACAAACCGACAACTAAAATCCAATTGGCAGCAAGAGCGGAGTATTACGCCGATGAAAAAGGAGTAATAATAGCAACCGCATCACCAAACGGATTTAAAACATACGGATTCTCCACAAATTTTGATTATTTAGTTGCCGATAATGTGATGTTTAGAATAGAAGCAAGAACTTTGAATAGTAAAGACGATATCTTTTTGAAAAACACTGATCCTAGCAATCAAAATGTATTTTTAACGACAGCATTGGCTATTTCTTTTTAATTTTTTTTCTAAAATTTAAAATCCTAAAACCAAATTGGACAACGAAAAAGAAAATAATGTCAAACACTTTCTTGATTTAATTCAGAAATCACGCAAAGGAAAGTTTAAAGTCTACATCGGTATGAGTGCCGGTGTGGGCAAAACTTTTCGTATGTTACAGGAAGCACATACGCTGTTGAAAAACGGGATAGATGTAAAGATTGGGTTTATAGAAACGCACAATCGGAAAGAAACACACGAACTACTAGAGGGTTTACCGGTCATTCCCAGGCGAACCCTTTTTTACAAAGGGAAATTGCTTGAAGAAATGGATTTACAAGCCATCATCAATTTGCGTCCAGAAGTGGTTATTGTAGATGAACTAGCGCATACCAATATAGAAGGAAGCAAAAATGAAAAACGCTGGCAGGATGTTCTGGAGATTTTGGAAGCGGGAATAAATGTGATTTCGGCAGTGAATATTCAGCACTTAGAAAGTTTAAATGCAGACGTAAAAAACATTACAAATATTGATGTTCAGGAACGCATCCCAGACAGTGTTTTGAAATTAGCGGATGAGGTGGTGAATATTGATTTGACCTCAGATGAGTTGATTACGCGTTTGAAAGAAGGTAAAATCTATACTTCAGATAAAATCCCTACGGCGCTGAATAATTTTTTTAAAGCCGATCAAATTTTGCAGTTACGGGAATTGGCCTTGAAGGAAGTAGCGAGTCAAGTCAATCGGAAAGTGGAAAGTGAAGTACCCAAAAACATTGCAGTAAAACATGAAAGATTGCTGGCTTGTATCAGTAGTAACGACAAAATCGCTAAGACAATCATAAGAAAAACGGCCCGATTAGCGAGTTATTACAACAGCAAATGGTGTGTTTTGTATGTAGAAACGCCCAAAGAAAGCAGCGACAAAATTGCACTCGACAAACAGCGGCATCTGATAAATAATTTTAAATTGGCTACACAACTTGGTGCCGAAGTAATTAAAGTTCAGAATACTCATATTACAGATGCTATTTTAGAGGTGGTCGCTCAAAAACAAATTACTACTGTTTGCATCGGGAAACCGCATTTGAGTTTATTTAAAGTAATTTTATCGACAACTGTTTTCAATAAATTGTTGAACAACCTATCGTCTTCTAATATTGATCTTATAATTCTATCTTAAAATGAAAATTAAAACCAAATTAAACCTGGGTGTTGGCTTGCTTTTTATAATGATAATCATACTTTCATTAGTAGCGGCATTTTATATTTTTTCGATAAAAAAAGACACTGAAAATATTCTGAAAGCCAATTATAACACGCTAGAATATTCGCGTAATATGCTTCTTTCGTTAGATGAAATTAATGGGAATGAAGAAAAGGCAATTATTATTTTTGAAACCAATATTACCAAACAAATTGCCAATATTACGGAGGCTGGCGAAGACAAAGCGACCTATAATTTGCAGAGAAATTTCGATTTATTGAAAGAAAATCGAACCGATGAAACCTTAAAAAGCCAAATCCGTCAAGACATTTTCAAGATTATGAAATTGAATATGAATGCGATAAAAGAAAAAAGTGATATTGCAAAACACACTGCAGAGACCGCTAATTTTTGGATTGCAGTAACAGGAACACTTTGCTTTTTGATTGCGTTCAATTTATTAGTGAATTTGCCCAACAATATCGCCAATCCAATAAAAGAACTCACGGACAGTATCAAGCAAATTGCCAATAAAAACTATTCGCAACGAGTGCATTTTATGAACCACAATGAATTTGGAGATTTAGCCAAATCATTCAATACCATGGCCGAAAAACTGCAGGAATACAATAATAGTAATTTGTATAAACTGTCATTTGAAAAGAAAAGACTAGAAACTTTAATCAACAACATGCACGACCCAATTATCGGGTTAGACAATCAGGGTTTGATTTTATTTGCAAATGATGAGGCTTTGAAAATAATTGGTTTAAAATCAGAGGACGTTATGGGTAAACTCGTAACAACTCTTGCTCTGACCAATGATTTGATGAAATCGTTGATAATTAAAGATCTGTCGGATGAAAAACAGAAATCGCTTCCCATGAAAATTTTTGCTGATGGCAAAGAAAGTTATTTCGAAAAAGAAACCATAAACATTACCATTAAACCCACAGGAGAAGATCAAATTATTGATATTGGGAATGTTATTATTTTAAGAAACATTACTGTTTTTAAAGAACTGGATTTTGCTAAAACCAATTTTATTGCTACCGTTTCACACGAATTGAAAACCCCAATTTCATCCATCAAATTAAGTTTACAATTGCTTGAAAAAGCAGAAACAGGCAACATTAACGAAGATCAAAAGCAATTAATAGAAAGCATTAAAGACGATAGTCAGCGGTTATTAAAAATTACGGGAGAACTGTTAGAATTATCGCAGTTAGAAACCGGGAATATCAAGCTGAATATGGAAAAGAGTAATCCCTATGAAATTATGAATTACGCTACCGAAGCCGTAAAAGTGCAAGCGGAACAAAAGCAAATAGAATTAATTGTCGAAACGGAACAAAATTTACAGGATATAAAAGCGGATAGTGAAAAAACGGCTTGGGTTTTGATTAATTTTTTAACCAATGCAATTACGTATTCAACAGAAAACAGTACGATAATTGTAAAACTTAAAAATGAAAACAATCAAGTTGTTTTTCAAGTGATTGATACGGGAAAAGGAATTGATACCCGTTATAAAACTAAAATTTTTGATAAGTATTTCCAAGTTCCGGGTAGCCAAAAATCTGGAACAGGACTCGGTTTAGCCATTAGCAAAGAATTTATTGAAGCACAAAACGGAATTATTGGAGTAGAAAGTGAGTTGGGACTGGGTAGTACTTTTTATTTTAAACTTCCTAGTAATATTCATTAATGAGAATATCTCAAAGATCAAAGACGTTGAAAACATTGGTTATCGGATTAATACGAAAAATGAAAGAGTTTCTAGAGGTTTTTGTAAAGGGAATGATGGCGTAGTACGAGTAAGATTATTTATATAAAAATATTTTTATTTGTAGTGTTTTAATTATAGATTAGCAAAAGCAAAAAGATAACGTTTGTCAGGTAAGTCAACCCGGTTTTGGTGTGACATGTCTGATTATTTATGACCTATAAACAAGTTATATGCAAGCTTTAGAGAAAATAATCACAAATAAGACAACTTAATAATAGTATGAATACACTTGAAAAACATTTAAAAAACCTTGACAGTAGTTTATTTTCAAAATTCGAGGAAACAAAACAAGAAGTAAATTTATTGCTAGGAAAATATTCTGCTAATTTTCCAACATATACTGATCATTCTATTAATCATACTTTAGAAGTTTTTCAAATTGCATCCGAATTACTATCTAACGAAGAGATTACAAATCTAAACGCTGATGAGACATATATTTTATCAATGTCCTGTTTGTTACATGATATAGGAATGTGTGTTCCAGAGGAAAAAATTAAAGAAATTTCAGAATCAAAAGAGATTCTGGATTATAAAGATTCTCATCCTAATCTATCAACAGAAGAATTTCTAAGAGACATACATCACCAGCTTAGTAATAAATTTATTTTGCATGAATGGGAAATTTTAAAGATTCCATCAATAAAGTACGCCAAAGCAATAGGTATAGTTGCCGAAGGACATAGAAAAGTTGATTTAGGGAATTTTGATGTTTACGAGCCTCAATATTTTCCTAAAAGCGGTAAGGAATTCGTTTGTCTTCCATATTTGGCGGGAATTTTACGTATAGCAGATGAACTTGATGTTACAAATTCAAGAATTCCCAGAATCTTGGAAAAATATTATATGCCAAATAACGAAATAAGTGTTCGTGAATGGAAGAAACATATGGCAACTTCACAGAGAAATTATTTGACTAACCGTGTAATTTTTGAAGTTTCATGTTCTGATCAAAATATTTATGCCGCGCTGCAGGAGCAATTTGAAAAAATACAAAACGTAATAAATTATTGTCAAAAGGTAATAAGATCAATTCCTTTCATAGAGAATAAGCATTATTCTCTAAATTTATCCAGAGTTGAGGTTAAATATATTTATATTGGATTCGATCCTAAAGGTATAAAATTTTCATTTGATATAGAAAACGTTGTAACGGCATTCATTGGAGAAGATCTTTATCACGATAAATTTACTGCTTTGAGAGAAGCACTTCAAAACTCAATTGATTCTTGTCGTTACAAGAGCAAAGTTCTAAAGGAAGAGTATTCTCCGTTAATAACTGTAAGTGTCTCACAAACTACAATTACAGTTGATGATAATGGCGCAGGTATGGATGAATTCATAGTCGAGAATTTTTTTGGAAGACTTGCAAGCAGTTTCTATGAACAGGATAAAGTCAAATCGAAATTTGAAGCAATTGGTCAATTTGGTGTCGGCGTATTTTCATATTTTCTATTAAGTGAATTTATTGATATTGAAACTAAAACTAAAAATAGTCCTGCCATAAAATTTAGGTTTGATAAAGATCCAAAAAGTTACTTTCACTTTTATGATACAGTTGTGAGAACTCAATCTGGTACCACAATCACGATGACGCTAAAAAAAGAATTGGAAGAAAAAATAAATATAACAGTAATTGAAAAGTATATACGTCAAATCTTCAAGCATATCGAAATACCAATAGAAATAAATGATAACTTTTCAAAAACATTAATTGAGAATGAAAATTTCGAAATTGACTCAGAAAAAGAGATAAAAGATCGATTAAAATTACATAATAAAAAAATAATTGACAGTGTAAAAATTGTTAGTTCCAAAATTGATGATGAAGATGTTGAAGGAACATGCGGTTTAATTATTGGAAAAAAATACCTCGAAACTTTTCAATTCTCTACAAATAATTTTGATTCCGAGTTATTTCGTTCAATCAATGATCATCGATCCACAAGTCAAGTATCAATTTGTCAAAAGGGAGTATTTGTGAATAACTATGGTTCATCGTTTTTGGATTTGTTAATTGGAGATTTAAATTTAAAAAAGAAAATAAAAATAAATATTGACAGAAACCAGTTTTCTGATGAAAACCAAATTTATTCCATAATAAATAGATTTGAAACTAATATAT